>NZ_JYFT01000035.1:0-130851 GCF_000931385.1 Pseudomonas sp. FeS53a | reverse complement strand
CCGGGTTCGCTGTGCTTGTTCAGCCAGTCGCGCAAGACGGCGAAGCCCGCTTTGTCGTTGGCCAGCTTGGCCTTGGTGCGGTACTTGCCGTTGGGCTGCAGGGTGGCGAGGTCAAAGGTGTGTTTGGCGATGTCGATGCCGATGACGCTGGGCATGGATTCTCCTCTCGATCCGTTCAGACGCGATCATCACTGCACCCGGCCCAACCTTGTGAATGCGAGCTCRAGGCTCTGGATACCGTTCGGGCTGTTCGAGTGAGTGTGGAGGGGCGGAGCACTATCTACGTTGCAGGCTCGCGGCCTAAGGGTGGACACGGCTTCCTATCCCTCCCCCGATGATCAGTCGGGGACTATGCCCCTGGGGTGGGGCAGTCGTCGAGATACAAGGGTGGGCTTCAGCCCACGCTGATCAACGCTGAGGGCATCAGCCGATGCCCAGGCACATGTACTTCTGCTCGATGTAGTCGTCGATGCCGTATCTGGAGCCTTCGCGGCCGAGGCCGGATTGCTTGATGCCGCCGAAGGGGGCGACCTCGGTGGAGATGAGGCCTTCGTTGACGCCGACCATGCCGTATTCGAGGGCTTCGCTGACCCGCCAGGCGCGGCCGAGGTCGCGGGTGTAGAGGTAGGAGGCGAGGCCGAATTCGGTGTCGTTGGCCATGGCGATGGCCTGCTCCTCGGTGTCGAAGCGGAAGATCGGTGCCAGCGGGCCGAAGGTCTCGTCGCGGGCCACCAGCATCTCCGGGGTCACCTCGCCGAGCACGGTGGGCTCGAAGAAGTGGCCGCCCAGGGCGTGGGGCTTGCCGCCGGCCAGGACGCGGGCACCCTTGGCGACGGCGTCGGCGATGTGTTCCTCCACCTTGGCCACGGCCTTGGCGTTGATCAGCGGGCCTTGCTGGGCGCCGTCGTCGTCGGCCGGGGCCACCTTGAGGGCGTTGACCGCCGCCACCAGGCGCCGGGCGAATTCGTCGTAGACGCCGCGCTGCACCAGCAGGCGGTTGGTGCACACGCAGGTCTGCCCGGTGTTGCGGAACTTGGAGCCGAGGGCGCCCTGCACGGCGGCGTCGAGGTCGGCGTCGTCGAAGACGATGAAGGGCGCGTTGCCGCCCAGTTCCAGGCTGACCTTCTTGATGGTTTCGGCGCACTGGGCCATCAGCAGCTTGCCGATGCCGGTGGAGCCGGTGAAGGAGAGCTTCTGCACCAGCGGGTTGCCGGTCAGTTCGGCGCCGATCTCCCGCGAGCGGGTGCCGGGGACGATGTTCAGCACCCCGGCGGGAATCCCGGCGCGCTCGCCGAGCGCCGCCAGGGCGAGGGCGGACAGCGGCGTCTCCGAGGCGGGCTTGAGCACCACGGTGCAGCCGGCGGCCAGGGCCGGGCCGACCTTGCGGGTGATCATGGCGTTGGGGAAGTTCCACGGGGTGATGGCGGCGACGACGCCTATGGCCTGCTTGATCACCACCAGGCGGCGGCCGGGCTTGTCGTGGGGGATGACGTCGCCGTAGACGCGCTTGGCCTCTTCGGCGAACCACTCGATGAAGCTGGCGCCGTAGGCGATCTCGCCCCGGCTTTCCGCCAGCGGCTTGCCCTGTTCCCAGCTGAGCAGGCGGGCCAGGTCCTCCTGGTTGGCCATGATCAGCTCGTACCAGCGACGCAGGATCGTGCTGCGCTCCTTGGCGGTGCGGGCGCGCCAGGCGGGCAGGGCGGCCTGGGCGGCGTCGATGGCGCGGGCGGTTTCCACCCGGCCGAGGGAGGCGACTTCGGCGATCAACTCGCCGTTGGCGGGGTTGGTCACGGCGAAGCGCGCGTCGTCGTCGGCTTCGATCCACTGGCCGTTCACGTAGGCCTGTTCGCGCAGCAGGTTGAGGTCATCGAGGGTCATGGTCTGCCTTCTTTCGGACGGTCGTCGCCCGTTCCCGGTGCTGCGTGCAGCACCGGGGCGGACGTTGATGGGGGAGCGGGTCGGGAATGCGGGTCAGTAGACGCTGCCGGCGCTGGACGGCGGCGCGGGCGTGCCCTTGAAGCGGCCGGCGAGGCTTTGCAGGGCCTTCATCAGCAGGCTGGTGTCGACGCCGACGGCGACGAAGCTGCAGCCCAGCTCCAGGTAGCGGCGGGCCAGGGCCTCGTCGGCGCTGAGGATGCCGACGGCCTTGCCGGCGCGGCGGATGCGGGTGATGGCGTCCTCGATGGCGGCCTGCACCTCGGGGTGGCCGGGGTTGCCGCGATGGCCCATGGCGGCGGAGAGGTCGGCCGGGCCGATGAACACGCCGTCGACGCCCTCCACGGCGGCGATGGCGTCGAGGTTGGCCAGGCCGTCGAGGTTCTCGATCTGCACCAGCAGGCACATCTGTTCGTCGGCCTTGTCCAGGTAGCCGGGGATGCTGTTCCAGCGCGAGGCACGGGCCAGGGCGCTGCCGACGCCGCGGATGCCGGAGGGCGGGTAGCGCATGGCACGCACCAGTTCGGCGGCCTGGGCGGCGGAGTCCACCATGGGCACCAGCAGGGTCTGCACGCCGATGTCCAGCAGTTGCTTGATCAGCACCGGGTCGCCGATGGGCGGGCGGATGATCGGCTGGGCAGGGTAGGGCGCCACGGCCTGCAACTGGCCGAGCAGGCTGCGCAGGTCGTTGGGGGCGTGCTCGCCGTCGATCAGCAGCCAGTCGAAGCCGGCGTTGGCGGCCAGCTCCGCGCAGTACGGGTCGGCCAGGCCGAGCCACAGGCCGACCTGGGCCTCACCGGCCAGGAGGCGTTGCTTGAAGGTGTTGACGGGCATGTCCATGGGGACTCCTCGTGGGCGGTGGTTCAGACGAAGCGGCAGGCAATCGAGCCCAGCTGGTCGTAGTCGACATGGAAGGTGTCGCCGGGGCGGGCGGCCACCGGGCGGGTGAAGGAGCCGCCGAGGATGATCTGCCCGGCTTCCAGGGTGACCTCGTAGGGCGCCAGCTTGTTGGCCAGCCAGGCGACGCCCTTGGCCGGGTGGTTGAGCACGGCGGCGGAGACGCCGGATTCCTCGATCACGCCGTTGCGGTAGAGCACGGCGGGCACGCGGCGCAGGTCGATCTCGGTGGGGCGCACGGCGCGTCCGCCCATCACCACGCCGGCGTTGGCGGCGTTGTCGGAGATGGTGTCGAAGACCTTGCGGGTGGCCTGGGTCTCCGGGTCCACCTGCTGGATGCGGGCGTCGATGATCTCCAGGGCGGGGATGACCCACTCGGTGGCGTCGAGCACGTCGAACAGGGTGACGTTCGGCCCGCGCAGCGGCTTGCCGAGGACGAAGGCCAGCTCCACTTCCACGCGGGGGACGATGAAGCGCTCGAAGGGGATGTCGGTGCCTTCGTCGAAGAACATGTCATCCAGCAGCGCGCCGTAGTCCGGCTCGGTGATGTTGGAGGACACCTGCATGGCGCGGGAGGTGAGGCCGATCTTGTGGCCCACCAGCTTGCGCCCGTCGCTGATCTTCTGCGCCACCCAGGCGCGCTGGATGGCGTAGGCGTCTTCGATGGTGATGCCGGGGTGGTCCAGGGAGAACTGGCGGATCTGCTGCCGCGAGCGTTCGGCGGCGTCGAGTCGGGCGGCGGCCTGCTGGATCAGGGTGGCGTCGAGCATGGTGGGGTCTCTCTTAGCGTGGATTGACCAGGGCGGCGGGGGTGCGCAGCACCAGTCCGGCGCCGAGGGCGATGAAGAAGGCCAGGACGAACAGCGCGAGGCTGGCGCTCTGGGTGGTGTCGCGCATCCAGCCGATGAGGTAGGGCGCGAGGAACGAGGCGATGCTGCCGAAGGAGCTGATGAGGCCGATGCCGGCGGCCTGGGCCTTGTCGGAGAGGAAGGCCGGCGGCAGTTGCCAGAACATCGGCAGGGCGGCGCTGGCGCCCATGCCGGCGATGATCAGGCCGGCCAGCACGGGGATCGCGCTGGTGGGCGCGAGGCCGCTGCTGGCGATGCCCACGGCGCACATCAGCAGCGGCACGCTGAGGTGCCAGCGGCGTTCGCGGTGGCGGTCCGAGGAGCGGCCGCAGGCGAGCATGAAGAACACCCCGGCGAGGTAGGGCACGGCGCTGAGCAGGCCGACCTGGCTGTCGCGGGCGACGCCGGCGCCGTGGATCAGGGTGGGCATCCAGAAGGCCAGGGTGTTCACCGCGAGCATCACGGCGAAGTAGATGGCCACCAGCAGCCAGACGTGGCGGTCGCGCAGGATGCCGGCGAAGGAGGTGATCGGCTTGCGCTGTTCCTCCTGGGCCATGTCTTCGCGCAGCTGGCGCTTCTGGGCGTCGTCGAGCCAGGCGACGTCATCGAAGCGCTCCGGCAGGCGCGCCCAGACCAGCAGGCCGAGCAGCACCACGGGGGCGCCTTCGAGGAGGAACATCCACTGCCAGCCGCGCAGGCCGAGGGCGTCGTGGAAGCCTTCGAGGATGGCGCCGGACAGCGGCCCGCCGATGACCCCGGCCATGGGCACGGCGATGGCGAACAGAGCCGTGATCTGCGCGCGGCGGCGGGCCGGGTACCAGCGGTTGAGGTAGACGAGGATGCCGGGGAAGAAGCCGGCCTCGGCGACCCCCAGCAAAAAGCGCAGGACGTAGAAGCCGGTGGCGCCCTGCACCAGGAACATGCTGGTGGAGAGCACGCCCCAGACCACCATCAGGGTGGCGATCCAGCGGCGCGGGCCGACGCGGTCGAGGGCGAGGTTGCTGGGCACGCCGAACAGGGCGTAGGCGATGAAGAACAGGCCGGCGCCGAAGCCGTAGACGGTGTCGCTGAACTGCAGGTCGGCGCTCATCTGCATCTTGGCGAAGCCGATGTTGATGCGGTCCAGGTGGGCGAACAGGTAGCACACCAGCAGCAGCGGCATGAGCCGCCAGGTGACGGTGCGGTGGGTGGTGTCGCGGGTGGCGTGGTCAGCGCCGGTGGGGCAGGCGGTGTGGGCGGTGCTCATGGTCTTGTACTTCTTGTTGGGAGTCGCGTCGGGGTGCGCGGCGCGGGGCGTTGCCACCCCGCGCCGGCGGTGGGCCGGGGGTCAGCCGGCCTGGCCCTTGAGGAAGGCGTGCACGTTGTTGAGCTTGTAGTTGAGCTCGGCGTCCAGCTCGGTCATCTCGAAGGAGAGGGCCAGCAGGCGCCGGGCCTGGAGCGCGGCGAAGTGGCCGCTGATCACCTCGAACAGCGCATCGGCCACCTGGCGGCGGGTGGCCAGGTCGCGGCCGGCGCCCACCTTCAGGGTCATGTGGACGAAGGCGTAGTCGTGCTGGCCGTCGGCCATGCGCCAGGTGTCCAGGCGCACGGCACGGCTGCGGATGCCGCCGAGGGGGAAGACCCCGGAGGCGCCCAGGCAGGCGTGGACCTTCTCGAACAGGCCGGGCAGGTCGGCCTCGGCTTCGATGTTGTGGGTGTATTCGGCGATGAAGTGCGGCATGGCGCGGTCCTCAGAGGCGGCTGCCGGTGGGGTTGCCGCCGGGGTTGGAGGCCTGGGCGGCGGGAATGGCCGAGCCGTCCTGGGGGGTGACCGGGAAGATGGCGTTGATCTGGCCGGTGCCGGAGGAGCCGAAGTAGGGGGTCACGACCTCTGCCTTGCCGTCGTACTTCGACCAGCCGAGGGCGCCGAGCAGCATGGCGGTGTCGTGCATGAAGCCTTCGCCATGACCCTTGACGGCGTACTCGGGGAGCATGGCGCAGAAGTCTTCCCATTCGCCGTCCTTCCACATCTGCACCACGCGGTGGTCGAGGGTCTCCAGGAAGGGGCTCCAGACCTTGGTGGCGAACTCGGGGGCCTGGCCGTTCTGGGCGAAGCGGTGGGACAGCGAGCCACTGGCGAGGAAGGCGACGTTGCCGTCGTAGTGCTTCTCCACGGCCTGGCGCATGGCCCAGCCGAGGCGGGCGCTGTCGTTGAGGTAGTGGGAGGTGCACAGGGCGGAGACGGAGATGACCTTGAAGTGGCGGTCGGTGTTCATGTAGCGCATGGGCACCAGGGTGCCGTACTCGGGGGCGAGGGTGGTGGCGTCGTGGGCCATGGTCTCCACGCCCAGGCGGTTGCATTCCTCGGCCAGCAGGCGGCCCAGCTCGGGGTTGCCGGGGAAGGCGTAGTCCATATTGCTGATGAAGTGCGGCAGTTCGTTGCTGGTGTAGAGCCCTTCGAACTGGGCGGCGCAATTGACGTGGTAGTTGGCGTTGACCAGCCAGTGGGTGTCGAACACCACGATGGTGTCGACGTTCAGTTCGCGGCAGCGGCGACCGATCTCGATGTGCCCGTCGATGGCGGCCTGGCGGAAGCCGTGGCGCGGGCCGGGCAGCTCCGACAGGTACATGGAGGGGACGTGGGTGATCTTGGCAGCCAGAGCAACGTTGCCCATGACGGTTCTCCTGGTGGCGGGCGCCTGGTGGGGCGGCCGGGATTCTTGTGGTTGTGGATGCACGCCAGCTGATACGACGCCCTGGGTGCCGGGGTCCGGCACCTGGGCGTTCTGCATGAGTACCTGGCGTGGCTACACGCCCCAGCGGGGAATGTGGTGGCTCCCCATGGAAATGCACACGTTCTTGATCTCGGCGAACACTTCGAAGCTGTACTGGCCGCCTTCGCGGCCGGTGCCGGAGCCCTTCACACCGCCGAACGGCTGGCGCAGGTCGCGCACGTTCTGGCTGTTGATGAACACCATGCCGGCTTCGATGCCACGGGCCAGGCGGTGGGCCTTGCCGATGTCCTGGGTCCAGATGTAGGAGGCCAGGCCGTATTCGGTGTCGTTGGCCAGGCGCAGGGCCTCGGCCTCGTCCTTGAACGTCATCAGGCACACCACCGGGCCGAAGATCTCTTCCTGGGCGATGCGCATGCGGTTGTCCACGTCGGCGAAGACGGTGGGCTGGATGAACTGGCCCCTGGACAGGTGCGCGGGCAGGTTGGCCGGGCGCTCCAGGCCGCCGGCCAGCAGGGTGGCGCCTTCCTCGATGCCGATGCGGATGTAGCCGGTGACCTTGTCGTAGTGGGCCTGGGTGATCATCGAGCCGACCTGGGTCTTCGGGTCCTGCGGGTCGCCGACGATCAGGCGCTTGGCGCGGGCGGCGAACTCGGCGACGAAGCGGTCGTAGACGGTCTCCTGGATGAAGATGCGGCTGCCGGCGGTGCAGCGCTCGCCGTTGAGCGAGAAGATGGTGAACAGCGCGGCGTCGAGGGCGCGGTCGAGGTCGGCGTCATCGAAGATCAGCACCGGGGACTTGCCGCCCAGCTCCATAGAGTACTTCTTTAGGCCGGCGGTCTGCATGATCTTGCGGCCGGTGGCGGTGCCGCCGGTGAAGGAGATGGCGCGCACGTCCGGGTGACGGACCAGGGCGTCGCCGGCGGTGGCGCCGTAACCCTGCACCACGTTGAGCACGCCCTTGGGGATGCCGGCTTCCAGCGCCAGGCGACCCAGTTCGTTGGCGGTCAGCGGCGACAGTTCGCTCATCTTCAGCACGGCGGTGTTGCCCAGGGCCAGGCAGGGCGCGGTCTTCCAGGTGGCGGTCATGAACGGCACGTTCCACGGGGAGACCAGGCCGCACACGCCCACCGGCTGGTAGAGGGTGTAGTTGAGCATCTGGTCGTCCACCGGGTAGCTGTGGCCGTCCATGCGGGTGCAGACCTCGGCGAAGAACTCGAAGTTGTGCGAGGCGCGGGGGATCAGCACGTTCTTGGTCTGGTGGATCGGCAGGCCGGTGTCCAGGGTCTCCAGCTCGGCCAGCTTGGGCACGTTCTGGTCGATCAGTTCACCCAGCTTGCGCATCAGCTTGGCGCGCTCCTTGGCCGGGGTGTTGGCCCACTTGGGGAAGGCGTCCTTGGCGGCGGCGACGGCCGCGGCGATCTCTTCGGCGCCGCCACTGGCGACTTCGCCGATGGCGTCCATGGTGGCCGGGTTGTAGTTGACGAAGGTCTCTTTGCTTTCGACTTCCTGGCCGTTGATCCAGTGCTTGATCATGCTGCTCATGCCTCTTGTTTGCGGGCGAAGAACTCGGCTTCGCTGACGATTCGGTTGACCAGGCGGCCGACGCCTTCCACTTCCACCACCACTTCATCGCCCGGCACCACGTCGGCCAGGCCCTCCGGCGTGCCGGTGGCGATCATGTCGCCCGGCTGCAGGGTCATGAAGCTGGAGAAGTATTCGATCAGGTAGGGGATGTCGAAGATCATGTCGGCGGTGGTGCCTTCCTGCTTCAGCTCGCCGTTGATCCAGGTGCGCAGCCTGAGCTTCGACGGGTCCGGCACGTCGGCGGCGTCGACGATCCAGGGGCCGACCGGGGTGGTGCAGTCGCGGTTCTTCACCCGCAGGTTGGGGCGGTAGTAGTTCTCAAGGAAGTCGCGGATGGCGTAGTCGTTGCAGACGGTGTAGCCGGCCAGGTACTGCAGGGCGTCCTCGCGCTTGACGTTGCGCGCGGGCTTGCCGATCACCGCCACCAGTTCGCACTCGTAGTGCATGTAGGCGACGTTGTCCGGGCGCCAGGTGATCTGGTTGTGCCCGGTGTAGGTGCCGGGGGACTTGATGAAGGCCAGCGGCTCGGTGGGTGCCTTGAAGGCCAGCTCGGCGGCGTGGTCGGCGTAGTTCAGGCCGAGGGCGAACATGCTGCCGGTGGCCGGGGGCAGCCACTCGACCTGGTCTTCGGCCAGCAGGCGGCCATCGGCGAGGCGGACGGCGTTGCCGTCTTCGACGGTCACGGCGTGGATGTCGCCCTGGTAACGGATACGTGCGTGTTTCATCAGGGGCTCCTTATTCCGCAACCACGGTGTTGGCGAGGCGGCCGAGGCCGTCGATCTCCACCACCACCTCATCGCCGGGCTGCACGTCGACACGGCCTTCCGGGGTGCCGGTGATCAGCACGTCGCCTTCGTGCAGGGTCATGAACTCGCTGATCTCGGCGATCAGCTGGGGGATGCTGCGCACCAGGTTGGCGGTGCTGTTCTCCTGGCGCAGCTCGCCGTTCACCCGCAGGCGGATGCCCAGGGCGTGCGGGTTGCCGATGCTCTCGGTCGGCACCAGCTCGTCGGAGAGGGCGCAGAAGCCGTCGCGGCACTTGGCTTTCACCGCCGGGCGGTAGTAGCTCGTTTCCGGCAGGCTGAACTCGTTGACGATGACGTAGCCGGCCACGTGGGCCAGGGCGTCCTCGGCGCTGACGCGGCTGGCGTCGCGGCCGATCACCACGCCCAGGGCCGGGCCCGGCTGCAGGCGCTCGCCGGCCGGGAAGGGCACGGCACCGCCGTCGTGGTTGCGGGTGTTCGGGGTCTTGATGAAGAGCACCGGCTTGACCGGGGGCTTCTGGTAGGGCGGCTCGTTGAACTCGGGCAGTCGGCTTTCCAGCAGCCCCCTGTAGTTCAGCGCGACGCCGAACAGGGTGCCTTGGGCGACTTCGCTAGTGGCGCGACGCATGGATCTGTTCACTCCTGACGCAGGTGGGGCAGGGCCCCGATGAAAAAACCAGGTGGGCTCGACGGTGGGAGCGCAGCACCTGAAAACCGTTAACTCATTAACAGGTTAACTTTTATAGTTAATATGTTAACGACAATCAAGCCTTGGTCGTGTGATCGGGCTGGGGCTATTTAAAGCGCGGAGGGCAAACGGGACTTGTCGCTGGCTGCCAAACCGAGTTGCACCGGGTTGCCAGGCGGGGGCTTACAGGCTGTGGCAGCAGGAAGGTAATTGCCTCGGTTCGGCGGTTGTTGATTAAATTCTTCACCTTCACTTCCCACCGAGACCGCCTGATGTCGACCCCACGACCGTCCCTGACCCTGACCCTGTTGCAGGCCCGCGAGGCCGCCATGGCCTTCTTCAGGCCGCTGCTCAACCAGCACGGGCTGACCGAGCAGCAGTGGCGGGTCATCCGCATCCTGCGCCAGTCCGGCGAGATGGAAAGCCACCAGCTGGCGCAGCAGGCCTGCATCCTCAAACCGAGCATGACCGGCGTGCTGGCGCGCCTGGAGCGTGATGGCGTGGTGCGCCGCTGGAAGTCTGCCCAGGACCAGCGCCGGGTCTTCGTCGGCCTGACCGAGAAGGGCCAGCAGTGCTTCGTGTCCATGAGCGATGGCATGGAGCGCAATTACCAGAAGATCCACCAGCAGTTCGGCGAGGCCAAGCTGCAGCAGCTCCTGGACCTGCTCAACGAGCTGAAGCAGATCAAGCCCTGAGCCCCGCGGAGGCGGCCACGATGGCGGTGTCCTCGCCCATCCCCAACATCGACATCGGCCAGGTCTACGACCAGCGCTACGCCGATGCCGACGTGCACTACGAGGCCCTCGGCAAGCTCGCCGACTTCTTCGGCCGCAACATGCCGGTGCACCGCCACGACCGCTTCTTCCAGGTGCACTACGTCAAGAGCGGCACCGTGCGGGTGTTTCTCGACGACGAGGGCTTCGTCCAGGAAGGACCGATGTTCTTCCTCACCCCGCCCACCGTCACCCACGCCTTCGTCACCGATGCGGAAAGCGACGGCCATGTGCTGACCGTGCGCCAGCAACTGGTGTGGCCGCTGCTGGAGGCCCACGCCGGGCTCGCCAGCGGCCCGCGCATCGCGCCGTTGTGCGTGTCGGTGGGGGCGCTGGAGCCGCGCTACGAAGGGGAGGTGGCGCGCCTGAACCTGTTGTTCGACGAACTGCGCCAGGAGTTCGCCGACAGCCGACCGGGCCGCGCCCTGAGCCTGGTAGCGCTGACCGAGCTGATCTTCATCAGCCTGCTGCGCCTCTCCAGCCGCTCCCTGGCCGCCCAGCCGGCCCGCCGCGAGGACCTGCACATCTTCCAGCGCTTCAACGTGCTGATCGAACGGCGCTACCCCGATCACTGGGGCCTGGGCCAGTACGCCGATGCCCTGGGCGTGACCGAGGCACGGCTCAACGAGGTGTGCCGACGCATCGCCGGCATGCCCTCCAAGCGCCTGGTGTTCGAACGGCTGATGCAGGAAGCGCGGCGCCTGCTGCTGTTCACCGGGGAGTCGGTGAACGGCATCGGCTACCGCCTGGGCTTCAAGGACCCGGCCTACTTCAGTCGCTTCTTCACCCGCCACGCCGGGATGACCCCGGGGGCCTACCGCAGCAGCCGAGGGACGGAATGAGATGAGTGTGCTGATCGTCTTCACGGGTCTGCCGGGCACCGGCAAGACCACGCTTGCATCGCGCCTGGCCCGCGAGCTGGGCGCCGTGTACCTGCGGCTCGACGTGATCGAGCAGGCCATCCGCGAGTCCGGCATCGCCGCCGACGTGGGCACCAGTGGCTACCGCGTGGCCAACGGCCTGGCCCTGGGCAACCTGCGGCTGGGGCATCGGGTGGTGGTGGATTGCGTCAACCCGGTGGCCGAGAGCCGCCAGGCCTGGGCACAGGTGGCAGCCGACGCCGGCGCGAGGCTGTGCGACGTGCGGGTGATCTGCAGTGACGCGGCCGAGCACCGGCGCCGGGTCGAGACGCGCCAGGGCGATATCCCGGGCCTGGTGCCGCCCACCTGGGCGTCCGTGCAGCGGCACGCGTTCGACCCGTGGGACAGCCCGCCCTTCACCGTCGACACGGCCTGGCTGACGGTGGACGCGGCGCTGGAGGCGATCCGCACCCACCTATCGCTTCCGGCCTAGAACCCTCCACGCTCACGCCGGCACCGAGCCACCGCCGGGGCGCGCCGAATGCCGGCTCCCCGGCAGCCTGTGTGGCCACCGGGGAGACGCGACGGGGCTCAGAACAGTGGCAGGGTGTAGCCGAGGATCAGCCGGTTCTCGTCCACGTCGGTGGTCAGCCCGTTGCTGGAGCGGAAGGTGGCGTTGCGCAGGCGCACGTTGAAGCCCTTCAGCGGGCCGTCCTGGAAGACGTAGGCCAGGTCGGTGTCGCGCTCCCACTCCTTGCCGTTGCGCACGCTGGCCGTCTGCACGTGTTCACCGCTCACGTAGCGGGTCATGAAGCTCAGGCCGGGGATGCCCAGGGCGGCGAAGTCGAAGTCGTAGCGCGCCTGCCAGGCGTCCGTCTCGGCCTTGGTGAAGACGTTGAAGGTCACCAGGTTGACCGAATACGGGTCCAGCCCCGGGTAGGCGAAGTCGCCGTCGCCGGAGAGGTTCTGGTAGCCCAGGCCGACCTTGTGGGCGCCCATGCCGAGGGTGAGCATGCCGTTGAAGAAGCGGTTGTCGATGCGCCCGCCGTCCACCCGCTTGGCGCTGCGGTAGCGGTGGTCGCCGTGCTCGCCGGTGTCGAAGTAGCGCAGGTCGGTCTTCAGCGTCACCCCGTCGCCGAGGGTGGCGTTGTGCACCAGACCGACGAAGTGCTGGCGGTAGATGTCCTCCATCTGCGCGGCGTAGTAGCTGAGGGTCAGCCCCGGGTTGACCGCGTAGCTGCCGCCGATCAGGTCCAGGTGCGCGCTTTCCACGCCGCCGTAGTTCATCTCGTCGTTGCTGGAGGAGTCACGCAGGTTGATCTTCTCCAGCCGGCCGACGTTCAGCGTCAGCCCATCCACGTCCTGGGAGGTCAGCAGGCCGCCGGAGTAGGTGGAGGAGAGCAGGCGCACGTCGTTGTAGGCGGCCACCGGCAGCTGCGGCTGAAGGGTGCCGAGCTTCAGCACGCTGCGCGCCAGGCGCAGCTTGGCGGTCACGCCCAGCTCGCTGTAGGTGTCCTCGGGCTCGTGGCTCGGGGCGCCGTAGGGCAGCAGGCCGGTGCCGCGCCGGCCCTTGCCGGAGTCGAGCTTGATGGCGGTCTGGCCCATGGCATCCAGGCCGAAGCCGACGGTGCCTTCGGTGAAGCCGGACTCGTAGCGCAGGGTGAAGCCCTGGGCCCATTCTTCGGCCTTGGCCTGGGCGGCGCCGTGCTGGCGGAAGTCGCGGTTCATGTACATGTTGCGGGCTTCGACGCTGGCCTTGCTGTCGGCCAGGAAGTCGGCCCGTGCCACGCCACCGAGGCCCAGCGCGGGGCCCAGCAGGCAGGCGAGTGCCAGCGGTTTCGGGGTCCTGATCATTGTTCTTGTCTCCAGGATTGAGGGGAAACCATCGCCGTCGGGTGGGCGATGGCGGGCATACTCTAGGCATTTAGTTAATATTTTAACAATACAGCTGGAGATCGACCTTGGTGGGGTAGGTGACCTTTTTGTGTGTGGATTGTTTATTAAATAATTGATTTATATGGATTTAATTGAATTCAGGGTGCGAGATAAGCCCGCCTGAGACGCAGCGGCCACGCGAAGAGGTGTTGACAGTGCGTGCAATAAAATTAACTTATTAACGGAATTGCGTTCCCCGTCCCGCCCTACAAGAACAACAAGGAGCCACCCCGATGAAGATCCTTCCCCTCGCTACCCTGTGCCTGGCCCTGCCGCTGGCGCACCTGGCCCAGGCCGCCGATGTGATCACCCTCAAGGTGGCGCATTTCCTGCCTTCCACCTCCAACGCCCAGGCCAACATCATCGAGCCCTGGTGCGCGCAGCTGACCGAGGAGTCCGCCGGGCGCCTGCGTTGCCAGCTCTACCCCTCGATGCAGCTCGGCGGCACGCCGGCCAAGCTTGCCGACATGGCGCGCAACGGCGTGGCCGACATCGTCTGGACCGCTCCGGCCTATTCCGCCGGCAAGTTCCCCCGGGTCGAGGCGCTGGAGCTGCCGTTCGTGCTGCCCAGCGGCGGCGCGCGGGGCAACGCCATCATCTGGGACTACTACGAGCGCTACGCCAAGGACGACTTCAAGGGCTACAAGGTGCTGGTGGTCCACGGTGACGGCGGCATGAGCCTGCACACCCGTGGCCAGCCGGTGAAGACCCTGGCGGACCTGGCCGGGCTGAAGCTGCGGGCTTCCAGCCGCACCGCCGCCAAGACCGTCGAAAGCCTGGGCGCGACCCCGGTGAGCATGCCGCCGGCGCAGATGACCGAAGCCATCTCCAAGGGCGTGGTGGATGGCGCCCTGGCCGCCTGGGAAGTGGTGCCCGCCACCAAGCTCGACGAAGTGACCCAGTTCCACACCGACGTGCCGGAAGGGCAGCCCGCCGTGGGCTACACCGTGCTGGCGATGCTGATGAACCCGCGCAAGTTCGACAGCCTGCCGCCGGACCTGCAGGCCATCATCGAGCGCAACAGTGGCAAGGCCCTGTCGGAACGCTTCGCCAGCGCCTGGGACAAGGCCACCGATGCCGCCGTCGCCGCCACCCCGGCCGACGCGCGGGTGACCTTCGCCGAGGCCGACTACGAAGCCCTGCGCAAGGCCTCGGCCGGCGCCGTCGAGCAGTGGATCAGCGAAGCCGACGGCAAGGGCCTGGACGGCCGTGCCCTGGTCGACGGCGTGCGCACCCTCGCCAGCGAGGCCCGATAAGCACCATGAAGGAATCCCTGGATTTCACCCCGGCGGCGGACCTCGGTCCGCTGCAGCGGGGGCTGCTGCGGGTGGCCGAGGCCTTCGCCCTGGCCGGTGGCCTGGTGCTGATCGCCCTGGTGGGCATGTCCATGCTCTCCATCATCGGCCGCAAGCTGTTCTCCACCCCGGTGCGCGGTGACATGGAGCTGATGGAAGTCGGCGCGGCCATCGCCATCGCCGCTTTCCTGCCGCTGTGCGAGCTGCGCGGCATGCACATCCGCGTCGATGCCCTGAGCAACTGGCTGCCGGCGGGTATCCGCCGTGGCCTGGACACCCTGGCCCACCTGCTGTGTGCCGCCGCGGCCGGCCTGCTGGCCTGGCGCACCGCGCTGCAGATGGTCGACAACCGCGAATACGGCGATGCCACCACGCTGCTCTCGCTGCCGCTGTGGATCCCCCTGGCGCTGATCGTGCCCAGCCTGGGCCTGCTCGCCCTGTGCGCGCTGGCCCGAGCGGCGCGGGTACTGGGTGGCGGGGGTGCGGCATGAGCGGCCTCGCCCTCGGGCTGATCGCCCTCGCCATCACCATGAGCCTCCTGCTGCTGCGGGTACACATCGGCATCACCATGCTGGTGGGCGGCGCCGCCTGCTTCTGGGCGGTCAACGACGGTGACCTGTCCTCGCTGCTGTTCACCCTCAACGACCTAGCCTATTCGCGGCTGTCCAACTACGACCTGGCGGTGATCCCGCTGTTCGTGCTGATGGGCCAGTTCGCTACCCACGGCG
Organism: Pseudomonas sp. FeS53a; assembly: GCF_000931385.1. Taxonomy (NCBI): domain Bacteria; kingdom Pseudomonadati; phylum Pseudomonadota; class Gammaproteobacteria; order Pseudomonadales; family Pseudomonadaceae; genus Pseudomonas; species Pseudomonas sp. FeS53a. The sequence goes on along the minus strand of NZ_JYFT01000035.1, from coordinate 115,830 downwards.
GCCTGTCGCGGGCCATCTTCCGCTGCGCCTCGGCCTTCATCGGCCACTGGAAGGGCGGCATGGGCCTGTCCGCCATCGGCGCCTGCGCCGGCTTCGGGGCCATCTGCGGCTCGTCCCTGGCCACTGCCGCCACCATGAGCCACGTGGCTCTGCCGGAGCTGCGCCGGCACAACTATTCCGGGCGCCTGGCCACCGCCACGGTGGCGGCGGGTGGCACCCTGGGCATCCTCATCCCGCCGTCGGTGCCGCTGATCATCTACGCGGTGCTGACCCAGGAATCCATCGCCAAGCTGTTCGTCGCCGCCATCGTGCCGGGGGTGATCGCCATCCTCGGCTACATGCTGGTGCTGCGGATCATGGTGGCGCGGGACGAGAGCCAGGCCACCGTCTCCCCCCGTGCCAGCACGGCGGAGCGGCTGCGCGCGCTGCTGGGCGTGAGCCCGGTGATCGGCGTGTTCCTGGTGGTGATCGTCGGCATCTACGGTGGCTGGGCCAACCCCACCGAGGCGGCCTCCATCGGCGCCGCCGCCTGTGGCGTGCTCGCCGTGCTGCAGGGCGGCATGCGCTGGAGCGGGCTGCGCGCCAGCCTGCTGGGCACCGCCGAGACCACCGCGATGATCTTCCTCGTGCTGCTGGGTGCCGACCTGCTCAACTCCGGCCTGGCGCTGACCCAGATGCCCGGCGAGCTGGCGGCCTGGGTGATCGGCAGCGGCCTGGCGCCGATGCTGGTGCTGATCCTGATCCTCGCCCTGTACCTGCTGCTGGGCTGCGTGATGGATTCGCTGGCGATGATCCTGCTGACCATCCCGATCTTCTACCCGATGATCATGGGCCTGGATTTCTTCGGCCTCGGCGAGACGGAGAAGTCCATCTGGTTCGGCATCCTCGCGCTGATGGTGGTGGAGATCGGCCTGATCCACCCGCCCCTGGGCATGAACCTGTTCATCGTCCAGCGCGCCGCCGGCGACGTGCCCTACGGCGAGACGGCACGGGGCATCGTGCCCTTCCTCTGTTCCGACCTGGTGCGCATCGCCCTGCTGGTGGCCTTCCCCGGGCTCAGCCTGTGGCTGCTCAGCCTCTGATCCAGCCGGCCGCCTGCGGGCGGCCGTTTCCTTCCTGCCGCTGCGGAACCCGCCCATGACCCCGACCGTTGCCCAGCCCCAGCGCCTGATCGTGCTGCTGGCCGCCCTGGTGGCCTTCGCCCCGCTGTCGATCGACATGTACCTGCCGAGCCTGCCGCGCATCGCCGCCGACCTGGGCGCGCCGGAGTCGGCGGTGCAGCTGACCATCGGCGTGTTCCTCGCCGGGCTGTGCCTGGGCATGCTCGCCTACGGGCCGCTGTCCGACCGCTACGGCCGGCGCCGCCTGCTGCTGGGTGGCATCGCCTTGTACCTGGTGGCCAGCCTCGGCTGCGTGCTGGCCAGCGGCGTCGAGGCACTGATCGCCTGGCGCCTGCTGCAGGCCCTCGGCGGGGCCGCGGCCTCGGTGCTGGCGCGGGCCATCGTGCGGGACCTGTTCCCCCTGCGCGACGCGGCGCGGGTGCTCTCGCTGATGCACCTGGTGACCATGTTCGCCACCCTGGTGGCGCCGCTGCTGGGCGGCTACCTGATGCTGATGGCCGGCTGGCGCTCGCTGTTCGTGGTGCTGATGGTGTTCGCCGGGCTGTGCCTGCTGGCCACCGCCTGGAAGATCCCCGAGACGCACCTGCCGGAGGCCCGTGGCCGCACCCTGGGCGAGGCCTTTCGCGCCTACGGGCGCATGGCGCTGCAGCCGCTGGCGCTGGGCTACATCTTCTGCATGGGCCTGTGCTTCGCCGGCATGTTCGCCTTCATCACCGCCTCGCCCTTCGTCTACATCGGCTACTTCGGCGTCTCGCCCCTGGGCTATGCCTGGCTGTTCGGGCTGAACATCGCCGGCATCATCGTCGCCACCTTCCTGAATGCCCGGCTGGTGGGGCGCGTGTCGCCCGAGCGCATGCTGGCCTGGGGCACCGCCGTGGCCGCCGTGGCCGGGCTGGCCCTGGCCGGCGTGGGGCTCGCCGGGGTCGGCGGGTTGCCGATGGTGGTGGCCTGCGTGGTGGCATACGTCAGCGTCACCGGGTTGCTCGGCGCCAACTGCCTGGCCTGCCTGCTGGCGGCCTACCCGGGGCAGGCCGGCGCGGCGGCCGGGTTGGCGGTGGCCACCCAGTTCGGCCTGGGCACCGCCTGCAGCGCGCTGGTCAGCGCCCTGTACGACGGCACCCCGCTGCCCATGTGCCTGGTGATCGGCGCCACCGGCATCGGTTGCCTGCTGGCCTACCGGCTGGCCCGGCGCGCATCCCACAGGCAATAGAGCAGCAACAGCACGCCGGCTGCGGCCAGCACCGGCGGCGCGCCCAGCTGCGCCGCCAGCAGGCCGGCGAGCAGCCCGCCGATGGCGTCGAAGCCGAAGCGCACCGAGGTGTACAGCGACACCACCCGCCCGCGCAGGGTCTCCGGGGCCGAACTCTGCAGCACGATGTTGGTGCCGACGTTGCTGCTGGAGATGCCAAAGCCCAGCACCGCCATCGCCACCAGCGACAGCCACAGCTGCGTGCTCCAGGCGAACACCAGCATGGCCAACCCGCTGGCCGCCGCCGAGGCGAGGATGACCCGGGGCAGGGCGCTCGGCGCCCGGTGGCTGGCCAGCAGCACGCTGGAGGCCAGCGAGCCGAGCCCGGCAGCGCCCCAGAGCCAGCCGAGGGTGGTGGCATCACCGGCGAAGATGTCCTTGGCGAACACCGGCAGCAGCACCACGTAGCTGGAGGCGGTGAGGTTGACCGCCATCACGCTGAGCATCATCGCCTTCACCGCCGGCGTGCCCCGTGCATAGGCCACCCCTTCGCCGAACACGTTGCGGAACGAGCCGCTGGCCCGCGGGATCGGCCCCATGCGCACCCACCACAGGCCCAGCATCAGCGCGCCGTAGGAGAGGGCGTTGAGGGCGAAGCACAGCGCCTCGCTGACCACCCCCATCAGCAGCCCGGCCAGGGGCGGGCCGACGAAGCGGGCGAGGGTGAAGAGCATGGCGTTCAGTGCCAGGGCGTTGGCCAGGTCCTCGCGCTCGTCGACGAAGCGGCTGAGCAGCGACTGGCGCAGCGGCGTGTCCACCGCGTTGAGCACCCCCAGCAGCCCGGCCATGAACACGATCAGCCCCGGCCCGATCAGGCCGCTGGCGGTCAGCGCCGCCAGGGTGGCGGCCTGCACCCCGAGCAGCGCCTCCACCGCGATCAGCAGGCGGCGCTTGTCGTGCCGGTCGATCCAGGCGCCGGCCAGCGGGCCCACCAGCAACTGCGGCAGCAGCGCCACGAAGGTCACCAGCCCCAGCAGCGCCGAGGAGCCGGTAAGGCGGTACACCAGCCAGGCCAGCGCCACCTGCTGGATCCAGGTGCCCAGGGTGGAAACGGCATGGCCGAAGAAGTACAGGCGGAAGTTGCGGTGGCGCAGGGCACGCAGGGCGGTGGGCCAGGTCATATATTTGCCTGATGAAAGTAGAGTTAAAACATTCAATCAACTGGTCGCTGCGAATGCTAGTAATATTAGAGGGGTGTATGGAGAGGCTGCAATGTTTAAGCGGATATCTAAGGATGAATGCCGCACGTGATGGGAAACGGCCAGAGGGTAAGTCGGTTCTACATTATGAGTGGACGGGGCTGCTTTCCATGGGGCGGACGGCCCCGTTAATATTCTATATGTAACTGATCGAATTAGAGCGATCAGGGATGTGTGCAGGGAAATCATGGTGTCTGTAAAGGTTGATCCGGTCTTTGATTGTGACAAGGATATTGCTTTTAATGTTGGGTCTTTGCTGGTTGAGCCGCTGAATAAATAGAGAGGGTGATATGGGTGGTATACCAAATAAGAAAGTAGAGTTTCGATTGGCTGAGAAAAATTGCGATTATGCTAGTTGTTTTTTAGATGGTCGCGTTCTTTATGTGTGGTATGAGCGCCGCTGTGATGATGGTTTAATGAATTGTTTGAGGCGAATAAATCTTGATGAGTTTGCTGGTTCTGAAGAGGTTTCTTATGTTGATGTGAATAACGCGAGGTGGGCTAGTACCTTGCACGATTATGGGGACTACCTTGGTGTGAGCGGAGGTTTGGGAGGGGTTTTTAGGAAGAGTGATTTATCTCCAGTGTATATGGAAACGGGGGATTATATCGCGCTCAATCGGTGGGGAGGGTACTCGTTTAATTTTTTTTATGGGAGAAAATTTTACCGCGCCGTTGATTTTCTTGAAGCGCCCGATAAGGGGTTTGATGTTGTGGATATTGATGGTTGGGATGTGGTCGGTCATCTTGATTTGGATCTTAAGGATGCTTGTAGCTTTGGGTCAGGGCTTTGTTGTGGAGTTAAAGCAGATTCAAGCTTCGTTATATATTCGTTAGAGAAAGAAGCTGTTGTTCTTGAATTGAGCCTTTCAGATTTGCTAGGAGCGCGTAATGCTCAAGAGGAAGTAAAGTATTCTGCGCGAGGCGATCTCGTTTTGGTGCATTGTGCGGGGCTGATTGTTGTTATTGATGTTAATGATCTTGCTGTTGTTAGAAGGATTGAGTATTCGCGCGAGGAGTTGGTTGCTGAGAAATTGACTGATGCGGGTTTGGTCTTCTCGAATTTATCTCTGAGTGCTATCAATTTTGGTGATGAGGACGTTGTGCTTAGCTTCTCCAGGGGTGCTATTTGTATTGCCATAAAACAAGGGGAGGTTCGGTGGGCCAAGTTGTATCCTCTTAATGTCAATTTCAGCGGCTCGTGTATTAGTGGAGATGTGATTTTTGGTGTGAAAAATGATAGGCCTGTGGCTTGGGACAGATATACAGGTGAGGATTTGTGGGAGGCAGCAAGTCGCCTACCATGTAAAAATATTCAGGCTGGAGAGGGTTGGCTGGTTTATTCGCAAATTGGTGGTCATATTGCCTGCTATAAGTGGAAGAAGTCTTATGTTTCTCCGTATCGTCCTGCTTGAGTGTAGTGGTGATAAATAATTTTATTAAGTCTGTTGGGGCTTGATATGGCAGTGGGTATTAGGGTAAGGAATGTAGTTTTTCGCTTCGTGCAGACAAGTTGGGGCGCCTTACCTGAAGCTTGAAGAGCATCTTTTTAAGCCGTTGAATGAGTAGATTGGTGGTAGCGAGATAGTCGGAATTCCTAGTAAGCGCTGTGTTTTTCGACTTGCTCAAGGCGGAATTTTCGGCAGTGTGTCTTCGATTATGATGGGGGTGAGCTGTATGTTTTGTATGAGCAGGTAGTGCTTGGTGATGGCGAGCTTCATCATATAGATAGAAGCATCAGGAAATATGGCTTAAATACGTATTGAGGCGAGGAGGTGGTTGAGTGTGGCGCTCAAAGTTTGACGAATCATAATAATCAATTGATTGGCATGGGGAGCTGCTTGTGTATTAAGGGTGGGGCGGGAGAGGTTTTGTGTTCTAGCGTGTCGAGTATATTTTGGGGCACGCCGTTAGGGTGAAATTCCCTCCAGATTTTGTTGGGTTACATGTTGCGCGCTCTTGTTGTGATTGAGTGACTGATTCATTTGCGTCTGGGGTGTTTGATGTGTTGCTTGGTATTCCACCGAGAAAGGCACGGTTTAAGTCATTGACAGGGTAGCGCCCCTAACGGGCGTCGGCAGCGCTTGGAAAGCCGGGCATGAAATCGCGGAAATCCCATGGAAAGTACAATCGACCCTGTGGAACGTCCATTCAGGGGGATCGTTCATATCTTCATAATGTGCCCGAAACCCACCGGGTAGTTAGACCGTATGTCACGCATGCCGGGTGTTCCGGAGCGTTCGCGGTAGCGCCTGCCTGCGACCAACAATAACCAGGGCCTCCAGATGAAAAAGACAAATCCCCTGCTCGACGCACTGCGGGAAATTCTCCCCGCCATCGCCGCCAATGCCGCCCAGGCCGAGCGTGATCGCATGGTCCCCGCCGAGAACATCGCCATGCTCAAGGGCATCGGCATGCACCGCGCCTTCCAGCCCCGCGCTTACGGTGGCCTGGAGATCTCCCTGCCGGAATTCACCGAGTGCGTCATCGCCCTGGCCGGCGCCTGTGCCAGCACCGCCTGGGCCTTCAGCCTGCTGTGCACCCACAGCCACCAGCTGGCGATGTTCCCCAAGCAACTGCAGGACGAAATCTGGGGCAAGGACCCGGACGCCACCGCCAGCAGCTCCATCGCCCCCTTCGGCCGCATCGAGGAAGTGGACGGCGGCGTGCGCTTCAACGGCGAGATGGGCTGGAGCAGCGGTTGCGACCACGCCGAGTGGGCCATCGTCGGCTGCCGCCGGCAGAACGCCGAGGGTGAGCTGGTCTACTGCTTCGCCGTGCTGCCGCGCAGCGACTACGAGATCCGTGACGACTGGTTCGCCGCCGGCATGCGCGGCAGCGGCACCAAGACCCTGGTGATCAAGGACGCCTTCGTCCCCAACCACCGCATCCAGGCCGCCAAGGACATGATGGAAGGCCGCTCCGCCGGCTTCGGCCTGTACCCCGACAGCAAGATCTTCTACACCCCGTACCGCCCGTACTTCGCCAGCGGCTTCGCCTCCATCAGCCTGGGCATCGCCGAGCGCATGCTGGAGGCCTTCAAGGAAAAGACCAGAAACCGCGTGCGGGCCTACACCGGCGCCAGCGTCGGCACCGCCACCCCGGCACTGATGCGCCTGGCCGAGTCGACCCACCAGGTGGCCGCCGCCCGCGCCTTCCTGGAGAAGACCTGGCAGGACCACGCCGCCCACGGCGAGCGCCACGAGTACCCGAGCCGCGAGACCCTGGCCTACTGGCGCACCAACCAGGCCTACGCCGTGAAGATGTGCATCCAGGCCGTGGACCGCCTGTTCGAAGCCGCCGGCGGCACCGCCTGGTTCGAGGGCAACGAGATGCAGCGCCTGTTCCGTGACTCGCACATGACCGGCGCCCACGCCTACACCGACTACGACGTCTGCGCGCAGATCCTCGGCCGTGAGCTGATGGGGCTGGAGCCGGACCCGAGCATGGTCTGACCCCGCCACCCGATAACAAGAACGCCGCCCTCGCCAGCAGGGCGGCCAGCGAGACGACTATGACTACCCAAGCGTGCTTCGACCCGCGCGACTTCCGTCGCGCGCTGGGCAACTTCGCCACCGGCGTGACCATCGTCACCGCCGCCACCGCCTCGGGCGAGAAGGCCGGCGTCACCGCCAACAGCTTCAACTCCGTGTCCCTCGACCCGCCGCTGATCCTCTGGAGCATCGACAAGCGCTCCGGCAGCCTGCCGGTGTTCGAGGCGGCCAGCCACTTCGCGGTGAACATCCTCGCCGCCGACCAGATCGACCTGTCCAACCGCTTCGCCCGCTCCAAGGACGACAAGTTCGCCGGCTTCGAGCACGAGGTCGGCCTTGGCGGCTCCCCGCTGTTCGCCGACTGCTCGGCGCGCTTCCAGTGCGAGAAGTGGGCGCAGATCGAGGGCGGCGACCACTGGATCCTGATCGGCAAGGTGGTGGCCTTCGACGACTTCGGCCGCTCCCCGCTGCTCTACCACCAGGGCGCCTATTCCATGGTCCTGCCCCATGCGCGGATGACCCGCAAGGAAGAGGAGCGCCCCGCCACCAGCGCCTTCCAGGGTCGCCTGCGGCACAACCTCTACTACCTCATGACCCAGGCCCTGCGCAGCTACCAGGCCGCCTACCAGCCGCGCCAGCTGTCCACCGGCCTGCGCACCAGCGAGGCGCGCATGCTGATGGTGCTGGAGAACGACGCCGGCCTCGACGAGTGCGGCCTGCAGCGCGAAGTGGCGATGCCCAGGCGCGAGATCGAGGAAGCGGCTGCCATCCTCCGGCGCAAGGACATGGTGGTAGAGCAGAGCGGCAGCTACGCCCTCACGCCGCTGGGCGTGGAGCAGGCCGAAGCGCTCTGGAGCATCGCCCAGGAGCAGCAGGACAGCGTCTTCAGCCAGTTCAGCGCCGAACAGGTGGAGACCTTCCGCAGCGTGCTCAAGGCCATCATCGCCGCCTGATCCGTGCCGGCAGGCTCGGTCAAGCGCCGGGCAGGGTCGTGCAAGACCCTGCCCGGCGGCTTTCCTAGAGTGCCCGGCACGTCGCCCTTCCCACCTTCCTCGCCGGGGCGGCGCCCGGGAGGATGCATGCTGTTCCGCGACACCCGAAAGGACTGGGTCCGCCAACTCGACACCCTGCTGCGGCAGGTGCTTGCCGACCCCGGCCAAACGCCCGCCCAACTCCACGACCGCGCACTCGCCGAACCCCTGGAGGCCCTGCGCCAGGCCCTGCTGGAGGCGCAGCGCCTGGGTGCCGACCTGGCGCGCTGCCAGCGCGAGCATGCGGCCGACCGGGCCCGCCTTGCCGATCTTGCGCGGCAGCTCACCCAGCTCGAAGGGCAGCAGGCCGACACCCTCCAGGCCTTCGACGCCGAACGCCGGCACTGGGCCCAGGCCCAGCGCGACTGGGCGCTGGAAACCCATGTCTGGGAGCAGACCCGCGCCACCCTCACCGAGGGCTGCTGGGACCTGCAGGTGGCCAACGGGCGCCTCGACGACCCCCACAGCCTGATGCGCATCTCCAACCAGTTCCGCGCCGTGCTCGGCTACCGCCCGGACGAACTGCCCGATGGCTGGGACAGCCAGGTGGGCATCACCCACCCCGAGGACCTGCCCCGGGTGCTGGGGCTGTTCGAGCGGGAGATCGCCGACCCCGCCGGCAGCGGCGAATACGTGGTGGAGTACCGCATGCGTCATCGCCAGCGCGGCTACATCTGGTGCCGCGAGCGCGGGCGTGCGGTGCGCGACGAAGGCGGCCGGCTGTACCGGGTGATCGGCGCCGTGCGCGACATCAGCGACGAGCGCGCCCTGCACCTGGCCCACGAGCAGCGCCAGCGGCGAAACCAGCAGGCCTACGGGCAGATCGCCCAGGTGGTGGGGGTGATCAAGGGCATCGCCGAGCAGACCAACCTGCTGGCCCTGAATGCCGCCATCGAAGCCGCGCGGGCCGGTGATGTCGGCCGGGGCTTCTCGGTGGTCGCCGACGAGGTGAAGAAGCTCGCCGGCAACACCCGCCAGGCCACCCAGGAGATCCAGGCCATGCTCGACGCCCAGGCCCGCGAGGCCGAGGCGCCGGAGAGCGCCCCGGCCTGAGCCTCAGCCCCGGGTCACGCGGATCGCGTAGTGGCGCTTCTTGCCCAGGCTCAGGGTCCAGCCCTGGGCCTCGGCCGGCAGCGGCGCGTCGAGGTCGCGCACCTCCACCCCGTCCAGGCGCACGCCACCGCCGGCGGCCAGGCGCCGGGCCGCGCCACGGGAGGGCTGCAGGCCGGCATCCAGCAACAGGTCGATCAGCGTCGCGCCCCGCGCCAGCGCCTCGGCCGACAGCTCCAGCTGCACCGCCGCCAGGTCGCCCTGGCCGCCGCCGAACAGCGCCGCTGCCGTGGCCTCCGCCTCACGGGCCGCCGCCTCGCCGTGGGCCAGGGCGGTGGCGTGGTTGGCCAGCACCACCTTGGCAGCGTTCAGCTCGGCGCCCTTGAGCGCTGCCAGGCGGGCGATCTCGTCCAGCTCCAGTTCGGTGAACAGGGCCAGGAAGCGGGCCACATCGCGGTCGTCGCAGTTGCGCCAGAACTGCCAGAAGGCATAGGGCGCCAGGCGGTCGGCGTTGAGCCACACCGCGCCATTGGCGGACTTGCCCATCTTGCGCCCGTCGCTGGTGGTCAGCAGCGGCATGGTCAGCCCGTAGAGCGGCGCGGTGCCCTGGCGGCGCCCCAGCTCCACGCCGTTGATGATGTTCGCCCACTGGTCCGCACCGCCCAGCTGCAGGGTGCAGCCATGCCGGCGCGCCAGCTCGGTGAAGTCGTGGGCCTGCAGCAGGGTGTAGCCGAACTCCTGGAAGGACAGCGAGTGCTCGCGGTCCAGGCGCTGGCGCACCGCGTCGAAGGTCAGCAGGCGGTTGACCGAGAAATGCCGCCCCACCTGGTTGAGGAAGGCCAGGTAGCCGATGCCGTCGAGCCACTCGGCGTTGTCCACCACCCGCGCGCCGGGGGCGTCGAGGTCGACGTAGCGGCCGAAGGCGGAGGTGATGCCGGCGATGTTCGCCTGGATCTGCGCCTCGTTCAGCATCGGCCGGCTCTCGTCACGGAAGCTGGGATCGCCGATGCGCGTGGTGGCCCCGCCGATCAGCAGGATCGGGTGGTGGCCGAAGCGCTGCATCCAGCGCATCAGCATCAGGCCCTGCAGGTGGCCGACGTGGAGGCTGTCCGCGGTGGCGTCGAAGCCCAGGTAGAGGCTGACCGGGCCCTGGGCGAGGTGCTGGCGCAGGCCTTCCAGGTCGGTGCACTGGTGCACGAAGCCGCGGGCTTGCAGCAGGGCGAGGAGGTCGGGGGTGGTGTTCATGGTGTCTCCTTGGTTGGGCCCGAGGAGACCGGGGATTCCGAGCCGCCTCAGGCGGATCGGATGAGCACGCGGCTACCGCCTGGAATCAGGAGTCGGGTAGGCGTAATAGGCGGCCGCGAGGCGGATCGTTAACGTATTCATGGTCGCGCATTCTAGCGACATGAAAGGCCGCGTCAATGCGGGGTGGATCATGGAATGGGTTCTTTCTGCGGCGCTTTTTATCTCGGATCGAAATGCCCACTGCGTTATCTCCAGTGAAGCCGATGGGGCGTGCAGGGATAGCGCCCCTTCAGGAGGCTGAGCGGAATCGTCGTGCAAGGGGTTGAGCGACATGGATGTCGCGAGAGCGCTGTTGGGCCATGGATGGCCCGTCAGCGCGGGCCCCTGGAACAACGATGGAGCGAGGGAAGTCCCGCGTAGCGGGACCCGTATGCAGGGGCAAGCCCTTTTGGCCCCTTTTGGGGCGACTGCCAAAAGGGGCTCGCCCGGGAGGGCGAAACAGAAAACACCAGCAGAACTCGATAATCAGCCTGGCGCCGAATCCGTTACCGCACATACCTCAACACACTGCTTTTTATGTGATGAGCCGTGATTGCCATGTTTCACGTCACCCTGTGTTGTGGGCGGCTCTCTTGAAAACGACCTTGGGTCTAAGTCCGGAACCGCCCCCGCAGCACCAGTGCGATGCCACCCAGCACCGCCACCGACACCAGCGCCAGGCGCAGGCTGATGGCTTCCCCCAGCAGCAGGGCGCCCCCGAGGGCGGCCAGGACCGGGACGCTCAGCTGCACGCTGGCGGCCTGCAGGGCGCCCAGACCGGGGAGGGCGCTGTACCAGATGGCGTAGCCGATGCCGGAGGTGAGCGCGCCGGAGAGCAGCGCATAGGCCAGGCCCGGGCCGTCCCAGCTCAACTGGCCGAGGAAGGGCAGCAGCAACAGCCCGGCCAGGGGCAGGGCGCGGATGAAGTTGCCCGCCGTGGCCGCCAGCGGCGGGCCGGCCTGGCGGCCGAGCAGGGTGTAGGCGCCCCAGGCCAGGCCTGCCAGCAGCATCAGCAGGGCGCCGCCCAGGGGCGGGGCGCTGGCGCCGGGCAGCAACAGGACCACCAGCCCGCCGCCGGCCAGCAGGAAGCCGAGGCTTTGCAGCGGCCCCAGGCGTTCGCCACGTAGCAGGCCCACCGCGCCCATGCTCAGCTGCACCGCGCCGAACAGCAGCAGTGCGCCGCTGCCCGCATCCAGGTGCAGGTAGGCGTAGGAGAAGGCGGCGGCGTAGACGAACAGCGCAGTGGCGGCCCGCCAGTTGCCGCTGGGGGCCAGGGGCGGGCGGCGCAGGCGCAGCAGCAGGCCGAGCACCAGGGCACCGGCCACCAGGCGCAGTACGGTGAAGCTCACCGCGTCCACGGCGGTGTGCTTGAGGGCCAGGCGACAGAGCAGCGAGTTGCCGGCGAAGGCCAGCATGGCCAGGGCGGTGAGCAGCAGGATGCGTGGAGCGGGCATGGGCCTCCGGGCGTGGGCGCCGTGGTCAGCGGCGCAGGTAGGCCGAGAAGTCGATGTCGCTGGCGCAGAGGATCGCTTGCACCCGGTTGTGCACGTTGAGCTTGCGCAGGATGGCCGAGACGTGGGCCTTCACCGTGGTCTCGGCGATGTCCAGGTTGTAGGCGATCTGCTTGTTGGATTCGCCCTTGGTCATGCGCTCCAGCACCAGCAGCTGCTTGCGGGTCAGCGCCTGCAGCAGCTCCGGCGGGATGGCGTGCTCGTCCTGGCCCCGGCGCGGCGCGGCCTTCTGGGTGCGGATGATGTCCGAGGGCAGGTAGACGTTGCCGTTGAGGATCTGCTCGATGGCCTCGGTCATCTGCGCGCGCGGCGAGGACTTGGTGATGAAACCCACCGCGCCGTAGGTGATGGCCTGCAGCACCACCTGCTTGTCCTGCTCGGCGGAGACGATCACCACCGGGATGGTCGGCGCCTCGTTGCGCAGGTTGATCAGGCCGTTGAGGCCGTGCATGCCGGGCATGTTCAGGTCGAGCAGGATGAGGTCGAGGTCGTCGTGCTCCTGGGTCAGGCCGAGGGCGCTGTCCAGGTCGGCGGTCTCCATGACTTCGCTGTCGGGGAAGCCGTCGCTGATGACGTTGTGGATGGCTTCGCGGAACAGGGGGTGATCGTCGGCGATCAGGATCTTGTACATGGCCAGGTCACCTCGTTGTTGTGGTTGTGGGTGGACGGCGATCAGGGGAAGGGCTGCGGTTCGGCCGGTGTCAGCGGCAGGCCGGCCTGCTGCCAGGCGTCGATGCCGTCACGGTACCAGTAGAGGTTGCGGTAGCCCAGTGCGTGGGCGCGGCGGGCGGCGTTCCAGCCCAGCCAGCAATCGGAGCGGCAGTAGAACACCAGGGGCCAGTTCTTGTCGCCCTGGCTGATGCGCTCGAGGTTGCGGCTGAAGTAGGCCTGCCAGTCCGGGGCCAGGGCGCCGTCGCCGGTGTTGGCCAGCCACAGGCTGCCGGGCAGGTTGGCGTGGACCTCGTCGGGGATGAAGCGCTCGTTCAGCCAGGTGCGCCGGTAGACGTCCACCAGGCGGGTACGCGGCTCGCGGGCCAGCAACTGGCGCAGGCCCTCGGTATCGAGGGTGCGGGCCTGCTCGTGCCGGGCCGGGGTGGGGCTGCGGTACTGGGTGATGCGGTAGCCGTCCGGGGAGAACAGCGGGGCGGTGGTGTCTGCCGCCCAGGCAGGGACGGACAGCAGGCAGAGCAGCAGGGCCTTCTGGATGAGGCGCATGGCGAGGTTCTCATTGTTCTTGTCGGCCCATTACATGCCAGGGCGGGAGCCTTGCAAATCCTACGTTCTACGGATTGAAGCAGTACCAAAGTAGTAGAGCGGGGCCCCATGGTCGGCGGCTGGGGCGGGGCAAGGCCCCATCTATCGGGGCTTGGCGGGCTGCGGGTCGGGCCTGGTCAGAGAGGGCTGGGCACCGGTCGCCGTTTTCTTCGAACCCGGGGCGGGCTCGGGCCCTCCAATCCCGGGTAGGGCACGCGGCGCCTTGCCGTGGCGGGTTCGGTCACCCGATCGGCCGGTGCGCAGGGGCTCGCCGACCCCTACCAAATCAGGACCGGAACTCCGTCGAAAGTAGCATTCGGAGCCCTCCGGGCCGGTGTTTAACTCGAGGCGCCGGAATGCTCCGGCCCCCAATAAGAAGAGGATCGACCCATGTGGACCAAACCCGCCTTTACCGACCTGCGCATTGGCTTCGAAGTGACGCTGTACTTCGCCAACCGCTGATCCGAAGCGCCCCGGTTCGCCGGGGCGTTCTGGGGGTTCTCCCATGCATATCCGCATTCTCGGGTCCGCCGCTGGCGGCGGATTCCCGCAGTGGAACTGCCACTGCCGCAACTGCGCCGGCCTGCGGGCCGGCACCCTCGACGCCGAGGCGCGCACCCAGTCGTCCATCGCCCTGAGCGACGACGGGGTGAACTGGGTGCTGTGCAACGCCTCGCCCGACATCCGCGCGCAGATCGAGTCCTTCGCGCCGCTGCGCCCGGCCCGCCGCCTGCGGGATACCGGCATCGCGGCGGTGCTGCTGATGGACAGCCAGGTCGACCACGTCACCGGCCTGCTCAGCCTGCGCGAGGGCTGCCCGCACGCGGTCTGGTGCACCGAGATGGTCCACCAGGACCTGACCCGGGGCTTCCCGCTGTTCGAGATGCTCCGGCACTGGAACGGCGGCCTGGTCTGGAACCCCATTGCGCTGGACGGTGAAGCCTTCGTCATCCCCGCCTGCCCGGGGCTGCGCTTCACCGCCATCCCCCTGCGCAGCAGCGCGCCACCCTATTCGCCGCACCGGGGCAACCCGCACCCGGGGGACAACATCGGCCTGTTCATCGAGGACCTGCGCAGCGGCGGCTCGCTGTTCTACGCGCCGGGCCTGGGGCAGGTGGACGAGGCCCTGCTGGGCTGGATGCGCCGCGCCGATTGCCTGCTGGTGGACGGCACGCTCTGGCGCGATGACGAGATGCGCCTGTGCGAGGTGGGCGACAAGCTCGGCAGCGAGATGGGCCACCTGCCCCAGAGCGGGCCGGGCGGCATGATCGAGGTGCTGGACGGCATCCCCGGCCCGCGCAAGGTGCTCATCCACATCAACAACACCAACCCCATCCTCGACGCCGGCTCCGCCGAGCGGGCCGAACTGGCCCGCCATGGCATCGAGGTGGCGCGGGACGGAATGGACATCCGGCTATAGGAGCCTTGCCCATGAGCCAGCACGCCATGACCCCGGCGGCATTCGAGCAGGCCCTGCGCGCCAAGGGCGCCTGCTACCACATCCACCACCCGTTCCACGTCGCCATGTACGAGGGCCGCGCCAGCCGCGAGCAGATCCAGGGCTGGGTGGCCAACCGCTTCTACTACCAGGTGTGCATCCCGCTGAAGGATGCGGCGATCCTCGCCAACTGCCCGGACCGCGACACCCGCCGCGAGTGGATCCAGCGCATCCAGGACCACGACGGCGCACCGGGCGAGGCCGGCGGCATCGAGGCCTGGCTGCGCCTGGCCGAGGCGGTGGGGCTGGATCGCGAGCAGGTGCTGTCCCAGGAGCTGGTGCTGCCGGGGGTGCGTTTCGCCGTGGACGCCTACGTCAACTTCGCCCGCCGCGCCAGCTGGCAGGAGGCGGCCAGCAGCTCGCTGACCGAACTCTTCGCGCCGCAGATCCACCAGTCGCGCCTCGACGCCTGGCCCACCCACTACCCGTGGATCGACCCGGCCGGCTACGACTACTTCCGCTCGCGCTTGTCCCAGGCCCGGCGCGACATGGAGCACGGCCTGCGCATCACCCTCGCGCACTACCGCACGGCGGAGCAGCAGGCGCGGATGCTGGAGATCCTGCAGTTCAAGCTCGATGTGCTGTGGAGCATGCTCGACGCCATGAGCATGGCCTACGAGCTGGAGCGCCCGCCCTACCACACGGTGACCCGCGAGCGGGTCTGGCACCGGGGGCTGGGGCTATGAGCGAGGACCTGCGCATCCGCGTACCGGCCCTGCGCCGGGGCTTCCGCTTCCAGTTCGAGCCGGCCCAGGGCTGCCACGTGCTGCTCTACCCGGAAGGCATGGTGAAGCTCAACGAGAGCGCCGGGCTGATCCTCGAACAGGTGGACGGCCAGCGCAGCGTCGCCACCATCATCGACCAGCTCGCCGAGCGCTTCCCCGGCGTGCCGGGGCTGGACGAGGACATCCTCGCCTTCATGGAGGTGGCCAGTGCTCAGTTCTGGATCGAGCTGCGTTGAATCGCTCGGCACGGCCAGCCCGCCCGGCCCKCCCCTGTGGCTGCTCGCGGAGCTGACGTACCGCTGCCCGCTGCAGTGCCCCTATTGCTCCAACCCCCTGGACTTCGACCGCCAGGGCGAGGAGCTGAGCACCGCCGAGTGGATCGAGGTGTTCCGCCAGGCCCGTGAGCTGGGCGCGGCGCAGCTGGGGTTTTCCGGCGGCGAGCCGCTGGTGCGCCAGGACCTGGCCGAGCTGATCCGCGCGGCGCGCGGCTTGGGTTACTACACCAACCTCATCACCTCCGGCATCGGCCTCACCGAGGCGCGCATCGCCGAATTCGCCGAGGCGGGGCTGGACCATATCCAGGTCAGCTTCCAGGCCGCCGACGAGGCGGTGAACAACCTGCTGGCCGGCTCGCGCAAGGCCTTCGCCCAGAAGCTGGCCATGGCCCGGGCGGTGAAGGCGGCGGGCTACCCGATGGTGCTCAACTTCGTCACCCACCGGCACAACATCGACCACATCGAACGCATCATCGACCTGTGCCTGGCGCTGGAGGCGGACTACGTCGAGCTCGCCACCTGCCAGTTCTACGGCTGGGCCGAGCTGAACCGCGCCGGCCTGCTGCCGACCCGTGAGCAACTGGCCCGTGCCGAGGCGGTGACCCACGCCTACCGGGAAAAACTGGCGGCCGAGAACCACCCCTGCAAGCTGATCTTCGTCACCCCGGACTACTACGAGGAGCGCCCCAAGGCCTGCATGAACGGCTGGGGCAACCTGTTCCTCGACATCACCCCCGACGGCACCGCGCTGCCCTGCCACAGCGCCCGGCAATTGCCGGTGCAGTTCCCCAACGTGCGTGAACACAGCATCCGCCACATCTGGCAGGAGTCCTTCGGCTTCAACCGCTTTCGCGGCGATGCCTGGATGCCCGAGCCGTGCCGTTCCTGCGACGAAAAGGACCGCGACTTCGGCGGCTGCCGCTGCCAGGCCTTCATGCTCACCGGGGATGCCAGCAATGCCGACCCGGTGTGCAGCAAGTCGAAGCACCACGGCCTCATCCTCGACGCCCGCCGCCAGGCCGAGGAGGCGCCCGGCGGGCTGGATGCTCTGGTGTTCCGCAACCCGGCCAACGCCCGGCTGATCGCCAAGGCGTGACCCTTGCCGAGGCCCTGAACGGAGGCCGTCATGCCGTCAACTGCCCTGCCTTTCGGGACCTGGCCGAGCACCTTCAGCGCGATCGATGCGGCCACCGCCAGCTGTGATTTCGGCGAGCTGCGCGTCGCGCCCGAGGGGCTGCTGTGGAGCCGTTTCGACCCGCGCGATGCGCGCACCACCCTGTGGTTGTGGCAGGGCGGCGCGCCCCGCTGCCTGACCCCGCCGGGGCAGTCGGTGCGCAGCCGCGTGCACGAGTACGGCGGGGGCGCCTTCTGTGTGCTGGACGGCGCCGTGGCCTTTGTCGACGAGGCCGACCAGCAGCTCTGGCTGCAGCCCCTCGATGGCGACCCGCTGTGCCTTGTCGGCGCGCCGGGCAGCCGCCTGGGGGACCTGGCCTTCGACCGCCAGGGCCGGGCAGTGCTGGCGGTGGAGGAGCAGCACGGTGATGGGCCGGTGCGCAACCGCCTGGTCAGCCTCGACCTGGGCGACGGCCAGCGCCGGGTGGTGGCCGAGGGGGCCGACTTCTACGCCGCGCCGACCCTCTCCGAGGACGGCCTGCGCCTGGCCTGGATCGAGTGGGACCGGCCCGCCCAGCCCTGGACCAGCACCCGCCTGTGCTGCGCCTGGCGCGAGGCCACGGGCGGCTGGTCGGCGCCGCGCGTGGTGGCGGGGGAGGGCGGTGGCGAATCCCTGCAGCAACCGCGCTTCGACGCCCGGCGGCGCCTGCTCTGCCTCAGCGACCGCGACGGGGCCTGGCGCCCCTGGGGCGAGACGGCCGATGGCTGGCTGCCGCTGCCGGGCTGCGCGCGACTGGACCACGCGCCGGCACCCTGGCAGCTGGGGCTGTGCACCTGGCTGTCGCTGGCGCCCGGCCAACTGCTGCTGAGCCGCTTCGAAGGCGGCTTCGGCCACCTGGTGGAGCAGCAGGGCCACGCCGAGCGGCGCCTGGCCCCGGAGTGGACCCGCTTCCGTGCGCTGGCGGCGGATGCGCGGGCCTTCTATTGCATCGCCCATGCACCGGACCGGTCACCGGCGGTGCTGGCGGTGGACCGAATCGGGGGCGAGGTGCAGGTGCTGGCCGGGGGCGAGCGGCCCTTGCCGGCCGAGGCCGTGCCCAGGCCCGAGGCCATCACCTTCGCCAGCGGTGGCGAGCCGGCCCACGGCTTCTTCTACCCACCGTGCAACCCGGCCTGCGAGGGCCCGGCGGGCGAGCGGCCGCCGCTGCTGGTGTTCGTCCATGGCGGGCCGACCTCGGCCTGCTACCCGCAGTTCGACCCGCGCATCCTGTTCTGGACCCAGCGTGGTTTTGCCGTGTTCGACCTCAACTACCGGGGCAGCAGCGGTTATGGCCGTGCCTACCGGCAGGGGTTGCAGGGGCGTTGGGGGGAGGTGGACGTGGCAGATGCGCGGGCGGTGGTCGCCCACCTGGCCGGGCTCGGGTGCATCGACCCGGCGCGGGCGTTCATCCGTGGCGCCAGCGCCGGCGGCTTCACCACCCTGCTGGCCCTGGTCGGGGACACGCCGTTCCGCGCCGGCACCAGCCTCTATGGCGTCAGCGAGCCCCTGGCGCTACGCCGGGTGACCCACAAGTTCGAGGCCGACTACCTCGACTGGCTGATCGGCGACCCCGTGCGCGATGCCGCCCGCTACCACGCCCGCAGCCCGGCCCTGCACCCGGAGGCGATCCGCGCGCCGGTGCTGTTCTTCCAGGGCGGCCGCGACGTGGTGGTGGTGCCGGAGCAGACCCGGGCCATGGCCGACGCCCTGCAGCGCCTCGGCCGCGAGGCCCAGGTGCACCTCTACCCGGAGGAAGGCCACGGCTTCCGCCAGGCCGCCAACCTGGCCCATGCGCTGGAGGCGGAGTACGGGTTCTATCGGCGTTGGCTGTAAAGACGGCAGAAAGCGCGTCGTTATGAGAGCGGTGCCTGGTTTTCATGCAGGCCAACACCCGATGGTCGGATTGAAAACGTTATCTTTTGCAGTAGTCTGCTAGCCCATTCCATAACAACAAGAATCAGGCGGTTTCATGCGCCACGACATCAGCCAACTGCGTAAATTCGTCTCCCCGGAAATCATCTTCGGTGCCGGCTGCCGGCATAACGTCGGCAACTACGCCAGCACCTTCGGCGCGCGCAAGGTGCTGGTGGTGTCCGACCCCGGCGTGGTCGCCGCCGGCTGGGTGGCCGATGTGGAGGCCAGCCTGGCGGCCCAGGGCATCGACTACCGGCTGTTCACCCAGGTGTCGCCGAACCCCCGGGTGGAGGAGGTGCACCAGGGCGCGGACGTCTACCGCGCCGAGGGCTGCAACGTGATCGTCGCCGTCGGCGGCGGCAGCCCGATGGATTGCGCCAAGGGCATCGGCATCGTGGTGGCCCACGGGCGCAGCATCCTGGAGTTCGAGGGGGTGGACACCATCCGCGTGCCCAGCCCGCCGCTGATCCTGATCCCCACCACCGCCGGCACCTCGGCGGACGTCTCGCAGTTCGTGATCATTTCCAACCAGACCGAGCGGATGAAGTTCTCCATCGTCAGCAAGGCGGTGGTGCCCGATGTGTCGCTGATCGACCCGGAAACCACCCTGAGCATGGACCCGTTCCTCTCGGCCTGTACCGGCATCGATGCGCTGGTGCATGCCATCGAGGCGTTCGTCTCCACCGGCAGCGGCCCGCTCACCGATCCCCATGCCCTGGAGGCGATGCGGCTGATCAGCGGCAACCTGGTGGAGATGATCGCCAACCCCGACGACATCGGCCGCCGCGAGAAGATCATGCTCGGCAGCATGCAGGCGGGGCTGGCGTTCTCCAACGCCATCCTCGGGGCGGTGCATGCCATGTCCCACAGCCTGGGCGGCTTCCTCGACCTGCCCCATGGCATGTGCAACGCGGCGCTGGTGGAGCACGTGGTGGCCTTCAACTACAACGCCGCGCCGGAGCGCTTCCGCGTGGTGGCCGAGACCCTGGGGCTGGACGTGCGCGGGCTGAACCAGACGCAGACCCGCCAGCGCCTGGTGGAACACCTGGTGGCCTTCAAGCGCTCGGTGGGCTTTGCCGACACCCTGAGCCTGCACGGGGTGTCGGTGTCGGACATCCCCTTCCTGTCGCGCCACGCCATGGAGGACCCGTGCATCCTCACCAACCCCCGCGAGTCCAGCCAGCGGGACGTGGAAGTGGTGTATGCCGAGGCACTCTGAGGAGCAGCGCCAGGCCCTGCTGGGCCTGGGCAGCCACTCCGCGCGCAAGAGCCATTACCCCGAGCTGCTGAGCCGCCTGGAGGAGCTGGAGACCGAGCGCAACCGCTACAAGTGGCTGTTCGAGCACGCGGTGCACGGCATCTTCCAGGCCAGCCTGCAGGACGGGCTGCGCGCGGCCAACCCGGCGCTGGCACGGATGCTGGGCTACGCCCAGGCCGACGAGCTGCTGGCGATGCCGGCGGATTTCGCGGCGCTGCTGTTCGCCGACGGCGCGGCGGAGCTGGAGCGCATCCGCGCCCGCCTGCGCGGCAAGCCGGGGCTGTTCGGCTACGAGACACGCCTGCGGCGGCGCGACGGCAGCCATGTGGACGTGCTGATGAACCTGCTGCTCAAGCCGGACGAGGAGGGGCTGGTGGAGGGCTTCGTCGCCGATATCACCGAGCGCATCCTCGCCCAGCAGCGCCTGCAGCACCTCAACGATGAGCTGGAGCAGCGGGTGGCGGCGCGCACCGCCGAGCTGGAGGCGCTCAACGGCCAGCTGCGCGAAGCACGGGATGCCGCCATGGCGGCGAACCTGAGCAAGGACAAGTACCTGGCGGCGGCCAGCCACGACCTGCTGCAACCGCTCAATGCGGCGCGGCTGCTGGTGGCGACCCTGCGCGAGCGCCGCCTGCCGAGCGCCGAGCAGCAACTGGTGGAGCGCACTCACCTGGCGCTGGAAGGGGCGGAGGACCTGCTCACCGACCTGCTGGAGATTTCCAAGCTGGACCAGAGCGCCATCCGCCCGGACGTGGAGGCCTACCGCGTGCAGGACCTGCTGGCGCCGCTGGTGTCGGAGTTCGAAGGGGTGGCGCAGTCCGCCGGGTTGCAGTTGCGCGCGCGCATTCCCCGGCACCTGGCGGTGCGCACCGATTTCCGCCTGCTGACGCGCATCCTGCGCAACTTCCTCAGCAATGCCTGCCGCTACACCGAGCGTGGTCGTGTGCTGCTGGGGTGCCGCCGGCAGGGCGATACCGTGCGCCTGGAGGTGTGGGACAGCGGCCGGGGCATTCCGGCGGACCAACTGCGGGCGATCTTCCTGGAGTTCAACCAGCTGGACCGGGGCCGGGCGGCCGAGCGCAAGGGCGTGGGCCTGGGCCTGGCCATCGTCGACCGAATCGCCGGCATCCTCGGTTGCCCGGTGGAGGTGCGCTCCAAGCCGGGGCGGGGCTCTGTCTTCGCCATCCGCGTGCCGCTGGCGCCGCTGCCGGAGGTGCCGGCCCGTGATAGCGCAGTGGCGCGCCCGCTGGCCGGTGACCCGCTGCCGGGACGACGCCTGCTGGTGGTGGACAACGAGGTGAGCATCCTCCACAGCATGGCGGCGCTGCTCGGGCAGTGGGGCTGCGAGGTGCTGGTGGCGACGGACCTGGACGCCGCACGGGCGGTGCTGCAGGGGCAGGCGCCCGAGGCGATCCTGGCGGACTTCCA
Organism: Pseudomonas sp. FeS53a; assembly: GCF_000931385.1. Taxonomy (NCBI): domain Bacteria; kingdom Pseudomonadati; phylum Pseudomonadota; class Gammaproteobacteria; order Pseudomonadales; family Pseudomonadaceae; genus Pseudomonas; species Pseudomonas sp. FeS53a. The sequence goes on along the minus strand of NZ_JYFT01000035.1, from coordinate 94,386 downwards.
CCTGGACCACGGGGTGACCGGCTGCGAGGTGGTGCGGGCCCTGCGGGAGCAGTTCGAGCGGCCCATCCCGGCGGTGATGATCACGGCCGACCGCAGCGACGAGTGCCGCCGCGAGCTGCAGGGGCTGGGTGCGCCGATGCTCAACAAGCCGGTGAAGCCGGGCAAGTTGCGGGCGGTGCTGAGCCAGTTGCTGGGCTAGCGAAGGCGGTTCAGGGGGCCTTGCCGAGGGTGCTCTGCAGGCGCTGGCGGTAGGCGTCCGATTCGCGCTGGCGGCGCACTTCATCCCAGATCGCCTGGGCCAGCTGGGGCGTTGTCTGCACCCGCTGGTGGGAGAGCATCAGGTAGTAGTCCTTCTGCTCCAGCGGGATGGGGCGCTTTTCGATATCGACTGACAGGTCCGGGTGGTCCGCCAGGACCTTGTCCGCCCGCAGCGTCTGCATGGCCGCCACGTCGAAGCGGTGACCGTGGAGCATGCGCATCAGTGCCACCGGGTCGCGGCTGGTCTCTTCCACCTGCAGGCCATGGTTGAGCAGCATCGGGATGATGGAAAAACCGCTGAGGGAGCCTACCTGCCCCTGGATGCCGTGGAAGGCCTGGCCGTCCCAATCGGCGGCGCTGCCCTTGATGCGGTAGAGCGAGTAGCTGGCGTCGTGCAGGCGGTAGTCGCGGTCCGGTCGGCCGTCCTTGAGGCCGGGATAGAGGCCCAGCGTCAGGCGCTCCGGGTTGAAGGAGGCGGCGAAGGCGCCGTCGTAGAGCCCTCGGGACAGGCCGTCGAGGCAGCGCTTCCAGGGCATCGGCACCTGGCGGATGTCCAGGTGCAGGTCCTCGCCGAGCTGGTTGAGCAGGGCCTGGTTGAGGCCGCTGCCATCAAGCATCACCCAGGGCCAGGAATCCTGGTCCTCGTAGCAGAACACCAGTGGACCGTTGGAGTCCGCCCGGGCCGGTAGACAGAGGAGGCAGGCGATGAGGCAGGCAAGTGGCTTGAAGCTCGGCATGAACTGGCTATCCCGGGCGTGTGCCCGGAGAAGTGTAGACGGGGGGAAAGGGGGCGGCTTTCTACCATGCTGGCCAATGGCCGTCCCGGTTCGTTGGTGAGGATGTGAACCGGTCTGCGTTCTGCAGCCGTTGCGCTGGAAGAAACGGCGGGGTGAGGGGCCTGGGGTTTTCGGCAGGCAATAAAAAACCCGCCGTTGAGGCAGGTTTTTTCCGGATTTGGTCGGGATGATGGAGTTCAATCTTCATAACTGTATGAAATAAAAGAAAATTTCTATTTATGGTAAGGGCATATAAGTAGTTATGCGTCGCCAGCTAGGGGAGCAGTAACTGTGGGCGAGCGAATGGCGAGAGAACAGAAACGCACCTTTGACCTTTGCTGAGTATACGGAGGTGCCTCGAAAAGATAGCATCTAGCCATCAGGACGCTCGGCTGAGAGGTGTACCACCTTCATCCGGTTGGGTCAGAGGATCGCCCTCAATGGCCTAGGCACAAGGTGAGTGCCACACTTCAGGAGCGCCTGATCGTTATCGTCATACAGATGGAGTTAATGATGTTCGATCATAGGCACTACGTACCGGTCATGAAGTGGAGGCAAGGCGAGTATCAAGCTTTGTTAAAACTGGACTCGTCAGTTAAGGAAAAAATCACCCCTCTGTTTGAAATTCCTACAGAAGAATGGGACTACGAAAATGAGCGCCCTAAAAAAACTCTGGATGAGCACATCGAGAAGTTTGGGAAGAGGCTGAAGGAGAAGTGGGGAAATAGGCGCTGCTTTGTTGATTCTTGTTATTTAGTCCCGACTTCTACTTGTGCAGATGGTGCGCATCACCTTTCAAAACTCATTGAGTTGGCAGAGTCTGAAGGGTGCGCTGCTGTACCAGTAACGGGTTTGCGTCGACATAGAGACTATCAGGAAGCGGTATCGTCCCTCGTTACCGAGTTTGGTAGGGGGATTTGTTTGCGCATTAAGGTCGAAGATTATGATAGTTCGGATATAAAGCAGGATATTCAGGGGCTCTTGGATTATCTATCGCTGGCGCCTGGGGATGTTGATCTTGTTATCGATTCTGGCGAGTATGTGCCTCATTCTGCTTCTGTATATGCCAATAATTTGCTTGGGTTAATGAGGAGCACTCCTTTCATAAATCGTTGGAGGACGCTTTCTGTTTCTGGGACGGCGTTTCCGGCAGTAGTAAGTGCCGCAGAATATAGGCCACTAGGAGAGGCGATTCGCTATGAGTGGGTGGGGTATAAATTGCTTCTCAAGAAATTGAGAGATGATGAGAGAGTTCCTACTTTCTCTGACTACACCGTTTCTCATCCGCGAACAGAGAAGCTTGATCCTAGGGTTCTGGATCCAAATGCAAAAATTAAGTACACGATTGACGAGAAGTGGCTGATCGTTGTCGGTACTCAAGTTAAAAGAAATGGTAGGGGGCAGTATATCGATTTATGCCAGCGGATATTGCAGTCTGGAAAATTTGACAATGTGGGCTTCTCATGGGGAGACGACTACATAGATGGCTGCGCCAACGGTACGGAAACCACAGGTGGTACATCTACTTGGCCAAGTGTGACAAATAACCATCATGTCACGCGAGTGGTGTCTGAGATCTCCAGCCTTCACGTAATTTGAGTCTTTCTCGTATTAGGCTGCGAAGCTCAGTTACCTTGGTGTTCTCTACCAGTAATCCATATAGCCCTGCTTTGTTTACTCGCAGGGCTTTTGGAGGAAGCCCTTTACTTAGGAGTATTTCCTCTACCTCTGGTCTCCAGAGCAGATGTGCAACATGGAATGGGGATATGTTTGGATTGTAAGAAACAGGTCTTACGGTACTGATATTTACAGCCCCACGTGATCCGACAGTAACGGTTTTGATCCCCCACCACTCCGGAATTATTAGCTCTGCCTTGCCTAGGTGCCGCTCTGCGACAACTAACGTGGCTTTGTCTAAGGATCTCGAATAAGTTTCTACTTGGAACGGCAGGCGCTCCAGCGTGTCGGCATCACTCTTAATTTCATAGCCGTGGATTGCGCCGTTCACAACAGTGATATCAACTCTACAAGAGCCATGCTCTAGCCCTAGCTCCTCAATCACTAACGTACTTGGATCATTCACGTGCTCGGCGATTACTTTGCTGAGCAATGCTCGTCTGACATCCCTGTCGCGAGTTTTTGATCTGGTCGCCATAGCTAGTCCGTATTCTCGGCTCATTCATTATTCAAAGTGCGAACGGTTCTTGCGAGCTGATTGAATCAGCAGAAGCTGAACGCAATCACTGCGCAGACTGCTGGAGCACAGTTAAGCTCGTCGAAGACATCGCCAACCAAACCGTTAGAGCTTTGGTCCTCGCCTAGCTTAGCTCGGCCGCCAGTCGGAATATCCCGTGCAGGGATTCAGGGCGCGCATTTTCGCTCACTGCTCCCTAGGAAAGCCAGTGCTGGTGGCGCATTGAGGCTCATTGGTTTTTGATCGGCCGATCTATCCAGCCCACACGTGTGGTGATGGACCGGATCGGTCGTTTGTCAGGTGAGCGGTAGATACTGGTGGCCTGCCTAGGGCAGACAGGAAAGCCGCTCGAAGGGAAAGGGAGAGAACGCCTACTTGGCTGTGACGGCTGCTTCGGCACGCTTGGTCGGTCTCTAGTTACTGACGCCGGACATCCACCCCCGGCGTTCTTCCGACCTGCTAATAGCAGAGCCCCTTGGGGTGATTTAGTTACGAGAGGATTTTTGCCGTTGCTGTCGTGTTCGCGATAGAGGGTTGCTTCCGGATTAAGGGTAGCGAGGGTTCTATCGGCTAGTCGGCGGCGCTTGGGCCGCCAAGAACAAAAAAGCCCGCACTAGGCGGGCTTTTCAGTGTGTTTCTGGTACTGCTTGGGACAACCAGAAACATCGTGTTGGTCGGAGCGACTGGATTCGAACCAGCGACCTTCTCGTCCCGAACGAGACGCGCTACCAAGCTGCGCTACGCTCCGTGAGATGGCGCGCATTCTACAGAAAACTTTTTGGTCGACAAGGGGTTAGCGAAAAAAAATTTGCGGGGCGACGGTTTTCGCGCTCTGGCGGGGGTGCAGATGAAACAAAGCCCGCGACGGGCAGGACCCGTGGCGGGCTGGGCGCGGGTGAGGCGCGGGACGATCAGAGTTCCTTGATGGTGCGGACCTGGTCCTTGTTGACCTTGGCGCGCTTGCCATCGAGTTGCTCGAACTCGTAGAAGCCGGTGTCGTCGTCGTAGTCCGGCTTGTCCACGGTCTGCAGTTCGCGGCCGTCGTTGAGGGTGATCACGCTGGGGGTGGAGCAGCCGGCGAGGGCGGCCAGGCCCAGTACAAGCGCAAAAGCGGGAAGGATCCGCTGGTTCATCTGCCATCTCCTTGATGAATGAACGGGTTGTTCTGGAGGCTCTGACGGACGAAGCGCGGCCAAAGTTCCGGAACCGGGCCAGTGTCACGCCGTCGGGGGCGTGCTTTCAAGCAGTTCCGGGGTGTTCAGGTTGGCCAGGCGCGGGTCGTCGTCGGCGCAGGGGATGGCCAGCGGGTCGAGCGGGCGCAGGGCGCGCTGGGGGCTGCGCTCGCCGGCCTGCCAGGCAGCTTCCAGCACCGGCAGTACGCTGCGCGGCAGGACGCAGAACAGCGGCTCCCAGAAGCCGCCCCGGTGCAGCATCGCCGGGCGCTCGCCGGCGGCGTCCAGCAGGCGCTGCAGCAGCTCGTCGTCCACCAGCGGGGCGTCGCAGGGCAGCACCAGCAGGTGCGGGTGGCGGGCGGCGGCCAGGCCGGCGCGGATACCGGCCAGGGGGCCCTGGTAGTCGGGGCTGTCGTCCTGCACCAGGCGGTCGGCCCAGGCGGTGTAGCGTTCGGTGTTGCGGTTGCAGGAGATGATCAGGTCGTCGGTGATCGGCCGGGCCACGGCGTGCAGCCAGTCGATCAGCGGACGGCCGCGCCATTCCACCAGGCCCTTGTCGCGGCCGCCCAGGCGTTGCCCCCGGCCACCGGACAGCAGCAGGACGGAGCAGGGCAGGGCAGGCACGGCGGGCATGGGCGAGGTCTCGGCGAACGGGCGCTGTGATATAACACCGGCCTCCCTGTCCTACAACTGGAAGCCAGCCATGAACCACAAGGCCGAGGCGGTGTTCGTGCCGCTCAATATCGCCGTGCTCACCGTCAGCGACACCCGCTCCCTGGAGACCGACACCTCCGGCCAGCTGTTCGTCGATCGCCTCACCGCTGCCGGCCACAACCTGGCCGCGCGCGTCCTGCTGAAGGACGACCTGTACAAGATCCGCGCCCAGGTGGCCACCTGGATCGCCGAGGACACCGTGCAGGTGGTGCTGATCACCGGTGGCACCGGTTTCACCGGCCGCGACAGCACCCCCGAGGCGGTGGCCTGCCTGCTGGACAAGCGCGTCGACGGCTTCGGCGAGTACTTCCGGCAGATCTCGGTGGCCGACATCGGCACCTCCACCCTGCAATCCCGCGCCCTGGCGGGCCTGGCCAACGGCACCCTGGTTTGCTGCCTGCCGGGTTCCACCAATGCCTGCCGCACCGCCTGGGACGGCATCCTCGGCGAGCAGCTGGACAACCGCCACCGCCCCTGCAACTTCGTGCCGCACCTGAAGGCCGCCGCCCCCTGCGAGAGCCGCGGATGAGCGGCTGCGACCACCCCGGGTTGCTGCCGGTCGAGGCGGCCCAGGCGCGCCTGCTGGCGCTGGCCGATGCGGCGCGGATCGCCGGCGTGGAAGCCCTGCCGCTGGCCCAGGCCGATGGCCGCGTGCTGGCCGAGCCTCTGGTGGCCAGCCTGGACCTGCCGCCCTGGGACAACAGCGCCATGGATGGCTATGCCCTGCGCCTGGACGACTGGCAGGGCGAGCCGCTGGTGGTGAGCCAGCGGATTCTCGCCGGCAGTGCCCCGGCACCGCTGCAGCCCGGCACCTGCGCGCGCATCTTCACCGGGGCGCCGCTGCCCGAGGGCGCCGACTGCGTGGAGATGCAGGAGAACGTCGAGGTGCTGGCCGATGGCCGGGTGCGCCTGCTGCAGCCGCTCAAGGCCCGGCAGAACGTGCGCCCCCGTGGCCAGGAAACGCGGGTGGGCGAGACGGTGCTGGATGCCGGCACCCTGCTCGGCCCCATCGAACTGGGGCTGGCCGCGACCCTTGGCGTGGCCGTGCTGCCGGTGCGCCGCCGTGCGCGGGTGGCGGTGCTCTCCACCGGTGACGAACTGGTGGAGCCGGGCCAGGCCCTTGGCCCCGGGCAGATCTACAACAGCAACCGCACGCTGCTCTGCGCCTGGCTACGCCGCCTGGGCTGCGAGGTGGTGGACGGTGGCATCCTCGCCGACGACCTGGAACTGACCCGCCAGGCCCTGGGCGCGCTGAGCGATGTGGACCTGATCCTCTCCACGGGCGGGGTGTCGGTGGGCGAGGCGGACTTCCTCGGCCAGGCGCTGCGCGAGGAGGGCGAGCTGGCGCTGTGGAAGCTGGCCATCAAGCCGGGCAAGCCGCTGACCTTCGGGCATTTCCGGGGGGTGCCGGTGATCGGCCTGCCGGGCAACCCGGCCTCGACCCTGGTGACCTTCGGCCTGCTGGCGCGGCCCTACCTGCTGCGTCGCCTGGGCGTGGAGCGCATCGAGCCGCTGGGCTTCCCGGTGCCGGCCGGGTTCACCTGGAGCAAGCCGGGCAACCGCCGGGAGTACCTGCGGGCACGGCTGGAGAATGGCCGGGCGGTGATCTACCGCAACCAGAGCTCCGGCGTGCTGCGCAGTGCCGCCTGGGCAGACGGCCTGGTGGAAGTGCTGGAAGGCACCACCCTGGCCGAGGGCGACCTGCTGCGCTTCATCCCCCTCAGCGAACTGCAGGCCTGATCTGGCGAGCCCGGAGCCCCGGGCGTCAGCTCGGGGATCAAGAGCCCCTGGGCTGAAGCCCAGGCTACGGGGCGGTGCTTGCGGGGGCATCTGTAGCCCGGACTTCAGTCCGGGGATGAAGAGCCCCTGGGCTGAAGCCCAGGCTACGGGGCGGTGCTTGCGGGGGCTTTTGTAGCCCGGACTTCAGTCCGGGGAGAAGAGCCCTGGGCTGAAGCCCAGGCTACGGGGCGGTGCTTGCGGGGGCATCTGTAGCCCGGACTTCAGTCCGGGGATGAAGAGCCCCTGGGCTGAAGCCCAGGCTACGAGGCGGTGCTTGCGGGGGCTTTTGTAGCCCGGACTTCAGTCCGGGGAGAAGAGCCCTGGGCTGAAGCCCAGGCTACGGGGCGGTGCTTGCGGGGTATTTGTAGCCCGGACTTCAGTCCGGGGATGGAGCGCTCAGCCCTGGCGCTTGGCCTCCCGGTATTCGCCGGGCGTCTGGCCGGTCCAGGCCTTGAAGCTGCGGTGGAACGAGCGTGATTCGGTGAAGCCGAGGTAGGCGGCGATGTCCTGGATCGCCAGGTCGCTGCGCAGCAGGTAGTGCTCGGCCAGCTCCTGGCGCAGCTCGTCGAGGATCTGCTGGTAGCTGGTGCCGGCCTGCTGCAGGTGGCGCTGCAGGGTGCGCACCGTCATGTGGAATTTCTCCGCCACCCGCTCCTTGCGTGGCAGGCCGTCCTTGAGCAGCAGGCGCAGTGCATTCTTCACCCGTTGCGGCAGCGGCTCGTCCTGGTCCAGCCCGGCCATCATCGCCAGGGCGTGTTCCTCCAGGGTGCGCAGGAGGTTGGCATCGGCCTGGCGCAGGGGCACGGCGAGGTATTCCAGGGGCACCAGCAGGGCGCTGCAGGGCTGCTCGAAGTGCACCGGGCAGCCGAATACCGCTTCGTAGTCCTCCTGGCGCGTGGCCGTTGGCAGCGCGTGCTCGAACCACACCTCGCGGGGCGAACGCTCCATGTCGGCGATCCAGCGGGCGTAGAGCAGCCAGGAGGCGAGCACGTTCTCCACCATGTGCCGGCGGATCTCCGGGGCTTCGTGGCGGCAGTTCCAGCTCAGGCGGATGTGGTCCGCGCCGGCTTCGATCTGGCTGGTGCCCATGTCCCCCACCAATTTCTCGTAGGGAATGATGCGGCTCATGGCTTCGCCCAGGGTGGCGCAGTTCATGGTGATGTAGCCCAGCACGCTCCAGGAGCCCGGCTGGACGAAATGCGCGGAGTGCAGGCCGAACAGCGGGTCGCCGGACACTTCGATCAGGTGCTGCAGCAGGCGTTCGTGGCTCTCGCTGGGAATCCGCCGGCCGTTGTCGGTGAGGTCCTCGGGCTGCAGGCCGGCGGCGCGCAGGGCGGCGTCGCGGTCCAGGCCCAGGTGGTCGGCATGGCGCAGGTACTTCAGCAGGGCGGGAACGGAGGTATAGCCGAGCGCGTGCATGGGTTCTTCTTGTTCTGGGTTGTCCTGATTGGCGATAGCCGCTGTCCCGATCAGACAGTGACGCTGCGGGGCGGCTGGCTAGTATAGGCAGCCATCGAAAACCTTCGAAACAACCAGGACAAGGAGAACGGGATGCGACGCTGGAACGGCTGGGGCGACGAGTCGACCGTGGTGGAGCTGCCGGCCAATGGGGCCGAATTCCTGGGCGCGCGGGTCGGCGCCGGGCAGGTGCTGGCGGATGCCACCCTGGAGCAGGTGCTGGCCAGCGTGCCGGCCTCGCGCCTGCCGGTGCATCCGCTGGTGAGCCAGGATGCGGAGGTGCGGGTGCGCCACGCCCGTGGCCAGAGCCTGCCGGACTGGCTGGCGATGCGCGAAGGCCGCTTCGAGGTGTTCCCCGACGGCGTGGCCTTCCCCGAAAGCCCCCAGGACATCCGCGTACTGATGGCCTGGGCGGCCCAGCACGACGTGGTGCTGATCCCCTACGGTGGCGGCACCTCGGTGGCCGGGCACATCAACCCGCAGGCCTCCAGCCGCCCGGTGCTGACCCTGTCCCTGGCGCGCATGAGCCGCCTGCTGGAGCTGGACGAGGCGAGCCAGATCGCCACCTTCGGCCCCGGTGCCAACGGCCCGCAGGTGGAAAGCCAGTTGCGCGCCCGGGGCTTCACCCTGGGGCACTTCCCGCAGTCCTGGGAGCTGTCCACCCTCGGCGGCTGGGTCGCCAGCCGCTCCAGTGGCCAGCAGTCGCTGCGCTACGGGCGCATCGAGCAGCTGTTCGCCGGCGGCACCCTGGAGACCTTCGACGGCCCGCTGGAGCTGCCGACCTTCCCGGCCTCGGCGGCCGGGCCGGACCTGCGCGAGCTGGTGCTGGGCTCCGAGGGGCGCTTCGGGGTGATTTCTGAGGTCAAGGTGCGGGTGTCGCGCCTGGCCGATCAGGAGCGCTTCTACGCGGTGTTCCTGCCGGACTGGACGCGGGCGCTGCAAGCGGTGCGGACCCTGGCCCAGGCGCGGGTGCCGCTGTCCATGCTGCGCCTGTCCAACGCCATCGAGACCGAGACCCAGCTGGCCCTGGCCGGCCATCCGGAGCGCATCGCGCTGCTGGAGAAGTACCTGGCGTTCCGTGGCGCGCGCGCCGGCAAGTGCATGCTGACCTTCGGCGTGACCGGCTCGCGGGTGCAGAACGCCGCCTCGCTGCGCCAGGCCAAGGCGCTGCTGAAACCATTCGGCGGGGTGTTCACCGGCACCCTGCTGGGCAGCAAGTGGGCGGAGAACCGCTTCCGCTTCCCCTACCTGCGCCACGCCCTGTGGGAGGCCGGCTACGTGGTGGACACCCTGGAGACGGCCACCGACTGGTCCAACGTCGACGCCCTGATGGGCAAGGTGGAGGCCAGCCTGCGCGAGGGCCTGGCGGACGAGGGCGAGCGGGTGCACGTGTTCACCCACCTGTCCCACGTCTACGGCGAGGGGTCGAGCATCTACACCACCTACGTGTTCCGCCCTGGTGCGAGCTACGAGACGGCCCTGGGCCGCTGGCAGCGCCTCAAGTTCGCGGCGAGCGAGGTGATCGCCCACAACCGCGGCACCATCAGCCACCAGCATGGCGTGGGCCGCGACCATGCGCCCTGGCTGCCGTTGGAAAAGGGAGTGCGTGGAATGGCCACGCTGCAGGCCATGGCCCGTCACTTCGACCCGGACGGCCGCCTGGCGCCCGGCGTGCTGCTGCAGGACTGAGCCGTGGCGACCTGGAACGCCGCCTGGCGGGCGGCCGCGCTGCCGGCGCTGGCTGCGCAGGAATGGGACCTGATCGTGGTCGGGGGCGGCATCACCGGTGCCGGCATCCTGCGTGAGGCGGCGCGGCGGGGCTGGTCCTGCCTGCTGCTGGAGCAGCGCGACTTCGCCTGGGGCACCTCCAGCCGCTCGTCGAAGATGGTCCACGGCGGCCTGCGCTACATCGCCAAGGGGCAGATCGGCCTCACCCGCGACTCGGTGCGCGAGCGCCAGCGCCTGCTGGCGGAGGCGCCCGGCCTGGTGGACCCGCTGAGCTTCGTGATGCCCCATCGCGGCGGCTTTCCCGGTCCCCGGGTGTTCGGCACGCTGCTGGCGCTGTACGACGCCCTGGCCGGGGTGCGCAACCACCGCTACCACCCGCTGCCGCAACTGCGCTTCCTGGCCCCTGGGCTGGGCGAGGCGGGGCTGCAGGGCGGGACCCAGTTCTTCGATGCCGTGACGGATGATGCACGCCTGGTGATGCGGGTGCTGGCCGAGGCCCGGCGCGAGGGCGGTGAGGCCCTCAACGGGATGCGGGTGCTGGAATTGACTCGCGACCAGGGGCGGGTGACCGGCCTGGTGGCGGAGGACGCCGAGGGCGGCGGGCGGCTGGCGTTTCGCAGCCGCGCCGTGGCCCTGGCCACCGGCGCCTGGGCAGACGAGCTGCGCCGTCGCGAGGGGCCGGAGCACATCCGCCCGCTGCGGGGCAGCCACCTGTTGCTGCCGGCCTGGCGCCTGCCGCTGGCCCATGCCATCAGCTTCATGCACCCGGGTGACGGGCGTCCGGTGTTCGTCTTCCCTTGGGAGGGCGCGACCGTGGTGGGCACCACCGACCTGGACCACCGCACGGGGCTGACCGAAGACGCAGCCATCAGCGCCGAGGAAGTCGACTACCTGCTGGCCGCCTGCGCCGCGCAGTTCCCGGATGCCGCCATCGGCCGCGCCGATGTGCTCTCCACCTGGGCCGGCGTGCGGCCGGTGGTCAGCGATGGGGCCGAGGGTCGCAAGCCCTCCGACGAGAAGCGCGAGCACGCGCTGTGGACGGAGCCCGGTTGCGTGACCCTGGCCGGGGGCAAGCTCACCACCTTCCGCCTGCTGGCCCTGGAGGTGCTGCAGGCCTGCGCGCCGTTCACCGGGCGCGAAGTGGCGGACCACGGTTCGGCGGTGTTCATGCCGGCACCGCTGCCGCCCCTGCCGGTGGGCGCGGGTTTGCAGCGGCGCCTGGCGGGCCGTCATGGCCCGGAACTGGCGCGGCTGGCGCCCTGGCTGGAGCGCTTGGGGAGCGAGCGGGTGGGCGGCAGCGAGGTGCTCTGGGCCGAACTGGCCTGGGCGGCCGAAGGTGAGCTGGTGCTGCACCTGGATGATCTGCTGCTGCGCCGCACGCGGCTGGGCCTGCTGGTGGCGGAGGGCGGCCAGGCGTACCTGCCGCGCATCCGCGCACTGTGCCAGCCACTGCTGGAATGGGACGATGCGCGCTGGGCGCACGAGGAGCAGGCATACCGGGCACTGTGGCGCCGGTACTACAGCCTGCCCGCATAACGACAAGAAAGGACGTCACCGTGAGCGAAACGAGCTACCTGCTGGCCATCGACAACGGCACCCAGAGCGTGCGTGCCCTGCTGTTCGACCTGCAGGGCAACCTGGTGGGCAAGGGCAAGGTGCCGCTGGAGGCCTACTACTCCAAGCAGCCCGGCTGGGCCGAGCAGGACCCGGACTACTACTGGTCGAGCCTGGCCGAGGCCTGCCGCCTGCTGTGGGCGTCGGTGGACATCGACCGCAGCCTGATCCGTGGCGTGGCCCTTACCACCCAGCGCGGCACGGTGATCCACGTCGACGAGCAGGGCCAGCCGCTGCGCCCGGCGATCATCTGGCTGGACCAGCGTCGCGCCGAGGCCGAGGGCCGCATCAAGGGCCCCTGGGGCTGGCTGTTCCGCCTGCTGCGGCTGGAGCCGACGGTGGACCACTTCCGCACCCAGGCGGAGGTGAACTGGGTGGCGCAGAACCAGCCGGAGCTGTGGGCGCGGACCCACAAGGTGCTGCTGCTGTCGGGGTTCCTGACCCACCGGCTGTGCGGCCGTTTCGTGGATTCGGTGGGCTGCCAGGTGGCCTACCTGCCGTTCGACTACAAGCGCCTGGACTGGGCCAAGCCGAGCGACTGGAAGTGGCAGGCGATGCCGGTGCGCCGCGAGCAGCTGCCGGACCTGTGCAAGCCGGGCGAGACTTTGGGGCGCATCACCGCCGAGGCGAGCCGCCTGACCGGCATCCCCGAGGGGCTGCCGCTGGTGGCCGCTGCTGCCGACAAGGCCTGCGAGGTGATGGGCTCGGGCGGGGTGGCGCCGGACACGGCCTGCCTCTCCTACGGCACCACGGCCACCATCAACACCACGCGCCAGCGCTACCTGGAGACGATTCCGCTGATCCCGCCGTACCCGGCGGCGGTGCCGGACCACTTCAATACCGAGGTGATGATCTACCGCGGGTTCTGGATGGTCAGCTGGTTCAAGCAGGAGTTCGGCCTGCGGGAAATGCAGCGGGCGCGGGAGCTGGGGGTGGAGCCGGAGGCGCTGTTCGACGAGCTGGTCAACGGCGTGCCGCCCGGCTCCATGGGGCTGACGCTGCAGCCGTACTGGTCCCCGGGCATCCGTGAGCCGGGGCTGGAGGCGAAGGGGTCGATCATCGGCTTCGGCGACGTGCACACCCGGGCGCACATCTACCGGGCCATCCTCGAAGGACTGGCCTACGCCCTGCGCCAGGGCAAGGAGCGTATCGAGAAGCGCTCCGGCACGCGCATCACCCGGCTGCGGGTGTCCGGCGGGGGCTCCCAGAGCGATGCGGCGATGCAATTGACGGCGGACATCTTCGGCCTGCCGGCGGAGCGGCCCCATGTGTTCGAGACCTCGGGGCTGGGGGCGGCCATCGACTGCGCGGTTGGCCTGGGCCTGCACCCGGACTTCCCCACGGCCATCGCGGCGATGACGCGGGTGGGGCAGGTGTTCCAGCCCAACCCGGAGGCGCGGCGGGTGTACGAGCAGCTGTACCGCGAGGTGTACCTGAACATGTACCGGCAGCTGAAGCCGCTGTACCAGAAGATCCGCGACATCACCGGCTACCCGGCCTGAATGGATCCGGGGCACGGGCATGTCGTGATCCCGGGCTGAAGCCCGGGCTACGGCTTGAATGGAACGCCCCCGGTGGTTGCCACCGGGGGCGTTCTGCTTTGGCTCAGGCCACGTCCACCAGCACGATCTCGGTGTCTTCCTGGGCGCTGAAGGACAGGTGCGTTTCATCCTTCACGGCGACGCCGTCCCGGGCCTGGGCGGGGATGCCGTTCACTTCGTAGCGACCCTGGGCCGCCACCAGGTAGGCCTTGCGGCCGGGTTCGAGGTGGTACTCGGCGGTCTGGCCGGCCTTGATCGTGGCGGCTACCAGCCGGGCATTGGCGCGGATGTGCAGGGCATCGCTGCCTTCGTCGATACCGCTGGCGAGGGTGACGAAGGTGCCGGCGCGCTCCCCCTTGGGAAACGGTCGGGTGCCCCAGGACGGCGCCGTACCGAACTCGGTGGGCATGATCCAGATCTGAAAGATGCGGGTGGTCTCGTCCTCCAGGTTGTATTCGGAGTGGGCGATGCCGGTGCCCGCGCTCATCACCTGCACGTCGCCGGCCACGGTGCGGCCCTTGTTGCCGAGGTTGTCCTGGTGGGTGATGGCGCCGTCACGGACGTAGGTGATGATCTCCATGTCCCGGTGCGGGTGCGGCGGGAAGCCGGAGTGCGGAGCGATCTCGTCGTCGTTCCACACCCGCAGCTGGCCCCAGTTCATCCGCGCCGGGTCGTGGTACTCGGCGAAGGAGAAGTGGTGACGGGCATTCAGCCAGCCATGCTGGGCGGTGCCGAGTTGCTGGAAGGGGCGTACGTCGATCATGGGAATCTCCTGTCGGGCCGGGGTGGGTTGGGCTCCCCGGTGCAATGGTGGCCATGATCCATCGACTGGAGGCGGTGAAGAAGCGGGATTTCTGGGTTCCAGCTATCGATGTGTTCGATGGTTGTTTTGGATTTGGCTGACAGGCCTTTTCACTTTTTCCCTGGGTGCGTGCCTATACTCGGGCCCATTCCCGGCGTGGAGCGATTAATGACTGAACGCAAGGCGGTGCTGGTGCTGCATGGCAAGCAGGCCATGAACGAAGAGGTCCGCGCGGCGGTGATGGCCCGCCGTGAGGCGGGCTGGGAGCTGGCGGTGCGGGTGACCTGGGAAGGCGGCGATGCCCGCCGGCTGGTGGACGAGGCCCTGGCGGCCGGCTACCGCACCCTGGTGGCCGGGGGCGGCGACGGCACCCTGCGGGACGTGGCCGAGGCCATTGCCCTGTCGGACGAGGACGCCAGCCTGGCCCTGCTGCCCCTGGGCACCGCCAACGACTTCGCTCGCGCAGCCGGGGTACCGCTGGTGCCCGGCGAGGCGCTGGCGCTGCTGGACGTGCCGGCCCGGGCCATCGACCTGGGGGAAGCCGACGGGCGGCTGTTCCTCAACATGGCGACCGGCGGCTTCGGTTCCAAGGTCACGGCCAACACCTCGGAGGATCTGAAGAAGGTGCTCGGCGGGGCGGCCTACCTGCTCACCGGGCTGACGCGCTTCTCGGAGGTGCATGCCGCCTTCGGGCGCTTCCGTGGGCCTGATTTCGCCTGGGAGGGGGAGTTCCTCGCCCTGGGCATCGGCAACGGCAGCCAGGCGGGCGGCGGGCACGTGCTCTGCCCCCGTGCGTTGGTGGACGACGGCCTGCTCGACCTGTGCATCGTGCCGGCGCCGCAGGACGTGGTGGGCACCCTGGGGACGCTGCTGTCGGGCGGCATGCGCGGCCTGGAGGCGGTGTCGGTGACCGCCCGTCTGCCCTGGGTGGAGGTGGAGGCGCCGGAGGGGCTGGATGTGAATCTGGACGGCGAGCCGCTGGAATGTCGGCAGGTTCGCTTCAGTGCACGCCGTAACGCACTACGCTTACATCTGCCGGAGGGTTCGCCGCTGCTACAGGCTGCCGTGCCGTGAGCCGCCTTCTGGTGTGGTGCGCCGGGGTGGTGCATGATGGCTCCCCGCCATGACGGCTACAGTTATCCCATCACCCTGCCGATAAGGTGAAGCAGCCGCAGCCCGGCTGGAATTTTCTACAGGAGCATGCAATGGCCGGTATTCTCGACACAGTCGACCAGCGCACCCAACTGGTGGGTGAGAACCGCCTGGAAATCCTCATGTTCCGACTGGTGGGCCGTCAGCTGTTCGCCATCAACGTGTTCAAGGTGCAGGAAGTCCTGCAACTGCCCAAGCTGACCCTGATTCCCCAGCGCCATCCCTACGTCTGCGGCGTGGTCAACCTGCGTGGCCATACGCTGCCGGTGATCGACCTGTCCCGCGCCATCGGCATGCGCGCGCTGGTGCCGGACCAGAACAGCACCATCATCGTCACCGAGTACAACCGCTCGGTGCAGGCCTTCCTGGTGGGGGGCGTGGATCGCATCCTCAACCTCAACTGGGAGTCCATCCAGCCGCCGCCCGGTGGGGCCGGCCGCCAGCATTACCTGACGGCGATCACCAAGGTGGAGGACCAGATCGTCGAGATCATCGACGTGGAGAAGGTGCTGGCCGAGATCGTGCCCATGAGCACCCGCGTTTCGGAGGAGCGACTGGGTAACCCGCTGCTGGAGCGTGCCCGTGGCCGCGAAGTGCTGCTGGTGGACGACTCCAACGTCGCCCTGACCCAGTTGCGTGAGACGCTGTCCCAGCTGGGCATCCGCACCCATGCCGCCAGTGACGGCCTGAAGGCCCTCAACCTGCTGAAGAAGTGGGCGGATTCCGGTGAGGTGATGACCGACAAGCTGCTGATGATCTTCACCGATGCCGAGATGCCGGAGATGGACGGCTACCGCCTGACCACTGAGATCCGCAACGACCCGCGCCTGCGTGATCTCTATGTGGTGATGCACACCTCGCTATCCGGCAGCTTCAACGACGCCATGGTGAAGAAGGTGGGCTGCGACAACTTCCTCTCCAAGTTCCAACCCGACAAGCTGGTCGACGTGGTGGCGGACCGCCTGAGCAAGGGCAACTGACCGCCGGGCGACGGGCTTGGCCGCCCGTCGCCGATTCCGTATAAGGGACGCTTCCGACCGCCTGATGGAAGCTGGCCCATGCTGCGTCTCACCGCCCTGTATCGCTACCCCATGAAATCCGCCATCGGCGAGCCCCTCGCGCGCGCCGAGCTGGACGGCCTCGGCCTGGCCGGTGATCGCCGTTGGATGCTGGTGGACGCCAGCAACGGGCGCTTCCTCACTCAACGTGCACTGCCGCAGATGTCCCAGCTCAGCGCCCGCTGGAACGCCACGGGTGGCCTGAGCCTGCGTGCCGCCGGCCTGCCGGAACTGGAGGTGCCCCTGCCGGGGGCCGAGGCGGAGTTGCGCAGCGCGCTGATCTGGAGCGATGCGATGCGGGTGCCGGATGCCGGCGATGAGGCGGCCGAGTGGCTGAGCCGCTTCATCGGCAAGCCGTGCCGCCTGGTGCACGTGCCGGCCGAGCGTGCCCGGGACATTCCGGGCAGCCTGCTGCCGGAGGAGAAGGTGGGCTTTGCCGACGGCTACCCGTTGCTGCTGATCGGCCAGGCCTCCCACGATGATCTGTCGGCGCGGGTCGGTCGCCCGCTGGAGATGCTGCGCTTCCGCCCGAACCTGGTGGTGGAGGGCAGCGAACCCTATGCCGAGGACAGCTGGAAGCGCATCCGCATCGGCGGCGTGGAGTTCAGCGTTGCCAAGGGCTGCAGCCGTTGCATCCTCACCACCATCGACCCGGCCACCGGCGAGCGCAGTGCCGACCGGGAACCACTGACCACCCTGAAGACCTATCGGGAGCGGGAGGGCGAGGTGTTCTTCGGGCAGAACCTGATCAACCGCAGCAGCGGCGCCCTGGAGGTGGGGATGGCGGTGGAGGTGCTGGAGTGAGGGGCTGACCCCGCTGCAGCAGGACGATTAAACGAGACGGGCGCCGATGGGCGCCCGTCTTGTTTCAGGAGGGGATCACTGGTCGTCGAAGAAGCGCTCGTGCCAGTCCACCAGGGGCTGCGGGGCGTTGAGCTTCTTGCCGTAGATGACCGAGTAGGACAGGACGTTCTGCACGTACTGGCGGGTCTCGTCGAAGGGGATGCTCTCCACCCAGACGTCGAAGGCCAGGTGGTTGGCGCCCTTGAGCCACTGGCGCACGCGGCCGGGGCCGGCGTTGTAGGCGGCGGAGGCGAGCACGCGGTTGCCGTTGAACTGGCCGTGCACCTGGCTCAGGTAGGCGGCGCCGAGCTGGATGTTCACGTCCGGATTGAGCGCCTGCTGGGGCGAGGCAAGGGGGATGCCGAACTTGCGCGCGGTCTCCTTGGCGGTGCCGGGCATCAGCTGCATCAGGCCCATGGCGCCCACGCCGGAGCGGGCGTCGGCCATGAAGGCGCTTTCCTGGCGGGTGATGGCGAACACCCAGCTGGAATGCAGCCCGCGCACCTTGGCCTGTTGGGTGAGGGTGCTGCGGTGGGCCATGGGGAAGCGGATGTCCAGGTCGTCCCAGTACTGGGCCTGGCTGATGGTGCGGATGGCCGGGAAGTACCACTCCATGTCGTAGGCGAGCTTGGCCTGGGCGACCAGTTCCTCGCGGCTGAACAGGCGGCTGACGTAGTACCACTCGCGGCGGCCGTCGACGATCTCGCCGCGGTCATGGAACTCCATGGCCCGGCGGATGCCGGCGGTGTTGCGCACCTTCTGCATCACCTTGGGGTCGATGGCCATCGGCTTGTTGTTGAGCTGGTACGGCACCTGGATGCGGTCGGCGGCGAGGAAACCGTAGAAGTCACGCTCGCGGGCCAGGGGCTGCATGAGGCGGGTGGCTTCGGCGCTCTGCGGCTGTGCCAGCTGCAGGCTGCGGGCCTGCCAGTAGCGCCAGCGGTTGGTGCTGGCCAGCGATGGCGGCATCTGCCGGGTCAGCTGGTAGGCGTCCTGCCAGCGGCCCAGGCGCAGCAGCAGGCGCGCGCGCCATTCGCTGACGGTGTCGTCGCGCAGCTTGGGGTCGTACTGGGTCATCAGCTGCAGGGCGCGGGCGTCGAAGCGCTTGGCCAGTGCCAGGCCGATCTCCCGGGCGATGGCGACCTTCTCCTCGCTGGAGAAGGGCATGCGGGCGGCGTAGGCGTCCAGCAGGGTGGTGGCCTTGTCCGGGTCCTGGCGGGCCAGGCGGCGCAGGCCGAGCCCGACCACGTCGGCCATGGCACGGTCGGCGGGGCTGAAGCGGGCGGTCTGGCTGAGCAGTTGCGGGTTCTGGGCGACGTCCACCAGCAATTTGCCCTGGGTGGACAGGCTCGGCAGGCTCTTGGCCAGGAAGCTGGCCAGGCCGTAGTTGCGGGCTTCGGCCGCCAGCTTGGCGCGGCGCCAGCGCATCTGTTCGGTCATCTGGCCGTCGGCGCGCCAGAGTTCGAACAGCACGTCGCAGGCCTCGGGCTGGGACTTGCCCACCAGCCAGAGCTTCTCGGCGGTCTTGTGGCCTTCGGCCTTGAGGCCGTGCTTGAGCTGGTACTGGCCGTAGAGGCAGTCCAGCTCGGTGAAGTTCATCTTGGGGTCGTAGTGGTTGACGAAGGTCTTCCAGTCGCCGCGCTCGGCGAGCCAGCGCAGCCAGCGCAGGCGCATCCAGTTGGACTGGGGCAGGTCGCCATGCTCGGCGAGGAATTTCTCGATTTCCTCGTTGCTGGCCCATTTCAGGCGGGCGGTCAGCTCGTCGTAGGCCAGGTGCGGCTCCAGCGGGTAGTC
Source organism: Pseudomonas sp. FeS53a (assembly GCF_000931385.1). Taxonomy (NCBI): domain Bacteria; kingdom Pseudomonadati; phylum Pseudomonadota; class Gammaproteobacteria; order Pseudomonadales; family Pseudomonadaceae; genus Pseudomonas; species Pseudomonas sp. FeS53a. Next base: position 75,503 of record NZ_JYFT01000035.1, on the reverse strand, counting down.
GGCCAGCGCGCTGGCGTAGCGCTTGTACGGGCCGCTGTCGCCCTTGGCCAGGGCGCGCTTGGCCTCGTCGTACATCTGCCGCTGCTGGGCGAGGGGCACCGCATGGGCCGCGTCGAGCGTGAGGGTGGTGAGAAGCAGGCAGGAGAACAGGCTGAGCAGACGACCGCGCATGACACTTCCGGGTAGAGAAAACGTAGTGGGCGACGGCCACGGGGCCACCGGAGGTGCGTAGCTTAGCCGTTTGCCGGGTGCAGGTGGAGTCTCGTCGGAGGGGGGAAACATGATGAAAAAATGGCGGCCGTGGCGATGACCAATCGGGGTAGAATGCGCGCCCATCTTTCGGAGGCCCCCATGACCCTGCTCAAGTTCAGCGATGTTTCCCTTGCCTATGGCGCCATGCCGTTGCTGGACAAGGTGTCGTGGCAGATCGCCCGGGGCGAGCGGGTCTGCGTGATCGGCCGCAACGGCACCGGCAAGTCCAGCATGCTGCGCCTGGTGAAGGGCGAGCAGCACGCGGACGACGGCGAGATCTGGCGGGCTCCGGCGCTGAAGATCGGCGAATTGCCCCAGGAGCTGCCCCGTGCCGACGAGCGCACGGTGTTCGACGTGGTGGCCGAGGGCCTGGCTGGCGTTGGCGAGTTGCTGGCCCAGTACCACCACCTGAGCCAGAACATCCGCGACGAGCACGACCTTGAGCGCCTGACCCATGTCCAGCAGGAGCTGGAGGCGAAGGACGGCTGGCGCCTGCAGCAACTGGTGGACAGCACCCTGAGCCGCCTGCAGCTGCCGGCGGACAAGACCCTGGCGGAGCTCTCCGGTGGCTGGCGCCGCCGCGTGCTGCTGGCCCAGGCGCTGGTTTCCGAACCGGACCTGCTGCTGCTGGACGAGCCCACCAACCACCTGGACATCGGTGCCATCGCCTGGCTGGAAGAGGCCCTGTCGGGCTTCGGTGGCGCGGTGCTGTTCATCACCCACGACCGTTCCTTCCTGCAGAACCTGGCGACCCGCATCCTCGAACTGGACCGCGGCAACCTGATCGACTGGAACGGCGACTACGCCAGCTTCCTGGTGCACAAGGAGCAGCAGCTGGCGGCGGAAGAGACCGCCAACGCGCTGTTCGACAAGCGCCTGGCCCAGGAAGAGGTGTGGATCCGCCAGGGCATCAAGGCCCGGCGGACCCGTAACGAGGGCCGTGTGCGTGCGCTCAAGGCGATGCGCATGGAGCGTGCCGAACGCCGTGAGCGGCAGGGGCGCGCGACCTTCCAGCTGGAGACGGCGGACAAATCCGGCAAGCAGGTGATCGTGGTGGAGAACGTGGTTTTCGCCCACCCGGGCGGTGAGCTGCTGATCCGCGACTTCTCCATGGTGCTGCAGCGTGGCGACCGTATCGGCCTGCTGGGCGCCAACGGCACCGGCAAGACCACGCTGCTCAAGCTGCTGCTGGGTGACCTGCAGCCGACCCAGGGCAGCATCGAGGTCGGTACCAAGCTGGAGGTGGCCTACTTCGACCAGTTGCGCCATGCGCTGGAGCCGGAGAAAACGGTGATCGACAACCTCGCCGAAGGGCGCGAGTTCATTACCGTGGGCGGACAGAACCGTCATGTCCTCAGCTACCTCGGCGATTTCCTCTTCAGCCCGCAGCGCGCGCGTACGCCGGTCAAGGCACTGTCCGGCGGCGAGCGTGCGCGCCTGTTGCTGGCCAAGCTGTTCAGCAAGCCGGCCAACCTGCTGGTGCTGGACGAACCGACCAACGACCTCGACGTGGAAACCCTGGAGCTGCTGGAAGAGGTGCTGCTGGAGTTCCCGGGCACCGTGCTGATGGTCAGCCACGACCGGGCCTTCCTCGACAACGTGGTGACCAGCACCCTGGTGTTCGAGGGTGAAGGCCGGGTGCGCGAGTACGTCGGTGGCTACCAGGACTGGCTGCGCCAGGGTGGTTCGCCACGCCTGCTGGGCGTGGGCGAGGGGCGCAGTGCCAAGGCCGAGCCCCGTGCCGAATCGCCGGCCGTCGCCGAGGCACCTGCGCAGGCGGCCGAGAAGCCGGCCGGCGAGGCGCCGAAGAAGAAACTCAGCTACAAATTGCAGCGTGAGCTCGAAGCCCTTCCCGGGCAGATCGAGGCCCTGGAGGCCGAGATGGAGGCCGTCCAGCAGGAGATTTCCGACCCGGCGTTCTACCAGCGCCCCGCAGAGCAGACCCGCGCGGTACTGGAGCGTTTCGAGCAGCAGCAGCAGGAACTGGACCGCCTGCTGGAGCGCTGGGCCGAACTGGAAGATTGATGTCTGTTTGAGTCGGAGAGCCCATGGCTGTCGAGTACCGCATCACGCTGGACGATGAACACGAGTTCAGCTATCGCATCGAGCTGGACCGGGAATATGACCAGGAGCGCGCGGCGACGGCGCCGAAGTGGACGCGCCTGGATTTCAACCAGTGCAGCAATTGCCCGCTCTCACGTGATCGCTTCAGCCATTGCCCGGCAGCCGTCGACCTGCACCGGGTGATCGAGGACTTCCACGGCCTGCCGGCCTTCAAGAAGGCGGTGTTCATGGTGCGCACGCCGGAGCGCGAGTACACCAAGCACGTCGGCCTGGAAGAGGGCTTGCGGGCGCTGCTGGGGGTGATCATGGCCTCCAGTGCCTGCCCGGTCCTGGGGCGTCTCAAGCCGATGGCCCAGCAGCACCTGCCGTTCGCCAGTAACCAGGAGTTCATCCTGAGGGCGGTGTCGCTCTACCTGGCGCGGCAGTACTTCAACATGCGTGAGGGGCGACATGCCGATTGGGAGCTGAAGGGGCTGGTGAGGCTGTTCCAGCAATTGCAGCTGGTGAACCAGGCGTTCTGGCAGCGCATCCATGACGTGTGCGAAGGGGATTCGAACCTCAAGGCCTTCCTGACCTTTTTCTCCATGGCGTCCAGCATGACCTACTCGCTGGAAACGCAGCTGCAGAAGATCCGTCCCCTGGTGATGAGTGCCGACGAAGGCTTCATGTAGGCCTTCGTCGGCAGCCGCGTTATTTCTCTGATTTGTTGAGACGCACCGCGAGCACGTCGCAAGGCGCGCCGTGGAGGACGTCGTTGGCGGTGGAGCCCAGCAGCAGGGCCAGGCCGTGGCGGCCATGGCTGCCGACCACGATCAGGTCGCAGCCCTGTTCTTCTGCCAGCCGGTGGATCTCCTGGCGGGGCTGGCCGTAGGTCAGGTGACGTTGCTCGGCGCTGATCTCGGGGTAGAGGCCGGCGAAGCCGTCGAGGCGCTCGCGGGCCTGTTCGAACTGCTGCTGCTGCAGCATGGAGAGGTCCATGGGGACATCGCCGCCGAAGGCCATGGCCATGGGCTCGACGATGTGCACCAGGGACAGCCGGGCCTGGGAGGCTTGAGCCAGGGCCTGTGCGCGGCGCACGACGGGGTGGCATTCGTCGGTGAGGTCGATGGCGACCAGGATGTGCTGGTAGGGCATGGGGTGACTCCTCCTTAAGGTTGCACCTGGCATGAAGTATGGCCGCCATGGGAGCGTGCCGGCATGATTTTCATCATGGGAATGCAGTTATGACGCTGTGGTTGGTGGTGTTTCTCCTGCTCGCTGTGCTCAGTCCGCTGGTCTGGCTGTTGCCTTCCAAGGGGCAGCGCGGGCGCATGGACCTGCGCATGCAGGCCCGGCGCATGGGGCTGGCGATGCAGTTGGCGCGGCAGGAATGGCCGCACTGGCTGCCGGTCGAGCCGCCGCCTTCCTGTGCGCAGTTCCACCGTGCCCGCCGCCGTGGGGCCGAGGGGGCATGGACCTATTGGCAGGTGGCACCCGGGCAGTGGGTCAACCAGTGGCGCGAGCCGTTGGAAGACCCTGTATTGCTCGGGTGTTTCGCGGGGTTGCCTGCCGATGTCTACAAGATCGAGACCACGCCGCAGATGGTGGCGCTGTATTGGGGTGAGCGGGGTACGGCGGAGGACCTCCAGCGCATCGCCGAGGTGCTGCGCGCCATCGACTGACGCGCAGCGAGCAGGGCGGCTCAGAGCTGGGCCGTGGCGTACTGGGCGGACACGCCTTCGAGGCCTTCGATGATGCTGTCCGAGTACTTGTTGATGAGGAACGGCACGCTGTTCTCGTTGTAGTTCTGCAGCGAGCGCTCGATGTAGCGCCACTTGGTGCCGATGCTGGTCAGCGCCTGGCTGATCTGCGGGGTGTTCCTGGGTTGCTGTGCCAGCGCGGTGAGCTGGCCGGCGAAGTCCTTGGCCAGTTCGTCGATGGCCTTGCCCTCCCCACCGCCGAAGAATGAAGCCCCTACGGACGCACTGCGCGAGGCGTAGTCGACGGCGATGGTCTGCATCAGCAGGCTCTGCTGGCGGCTTTGCTGGGTGAGCGGAGGAACGACGAAGTTGCTCTCCTGCTGGATGCGGTCATAGAGCTCGCCGGCCAGTGCAATCAGCTTCTGGTTGCGCGCCGTCATGTCGGCGACGGGCTGCAGGTCGGTGAAGCCCTTGGTGCGCAGGGCGGTGACCAGGCCGCCGAGTTCACTGGAATAGTCCTTCCACTGCTGTTGCAGCTGGGTGTGCAGGGCCTTCGAGGCGTCGCCCTGGATGTCCTTGAGTTCCTTCATGCGCGCATCGGCTTCCTGCACGGACTCGTCGATCATCCGGGCGTAGCGCTGGTCGCCTTCCATGCCGTTGTACATGTAGAAGTCGCCCAGGCTTTTCAGGGCGGCCAGGCGCATCTGGTGAAGCTTGAGGAGTGTGGTACCGGGGTCGGCCGCCTGGCTCGGGGAAACCAGGCAGAAGAGGGAGAGGAGGGTGCCTAGCAGTACGGCAAGCGTGCGGCTCGTCATGGTGCTACTCCGTGTGCCCCTGGGGGCGTGTTTGTTGTTTTTATTCGGCCTGTCCCGGCCGTGCCACGGGACTCTACTCTTCATGGCTGGCCTTTGGCTAGCGTGCTCCGGCAGCTGCCGGAGTGGCCTTCCATCGACTTTCTGATGCAATGACATAAGCTCCGTGCATAGTGGTTTCGGCAGCCTGCCGCATCGCTTGAAGCGCCGGTTACAGAGCGGTTTTGGCGTGGCTGGGCGGTCACGAAGCGCAATTGACAACGGAGGACTTTTCCGTGAATGTGTGCGCACCCAAATCAAACGGGCGTATGAATTGAGCGTTTGCCTGGTGGGCGCGCTCCAATGACCACGACCCGATATCGCGTCGGTGGGTGTGCCGGACCGAATCGGACTTGACCCAGGGCCCAGCCCAGGGCCGGTTCGCCGGTTGGCTCCGATGTGTACTGTTCAGCTTCCATACCGTGGAGATCAGTTGATGATTTACGAAGGTAAAGCCATCACGGTTAAGGCTCTTGAGGGCGGCATCGTCGAACTGCAGTTCGATCTCAAGGGTGAGTCCGTCAACAAGTTCAACCGTCTTACCCTGAACGAACTGCGCCAGGCCGTCGACGCCATCAAGGCAGACGCTTCGGTCAAGGGCGTCATCGTCACCAGCGGCAAGGACGTGTTCATCGTCGGCGCTGACATCACCGAGTTCGTCGACAACTTCAAGCTGCCCGACGAAGAACTGGTGGCCGGCAACCTCGAAGCCAACAAGATCTTCAGCGATTTCGAAGACCTGGCCGTACCCACCGTCGTCGCCATCAACGGCATCGCCCTGGGCGGCGGCCTGGAGATGTGCCTCTCCGCCGACTACCGCGTGATGAGCGAAACCGCCAAGATCGGCCTGCCTGAAGTCAAGCTGGGCATCTACCCGGGCTTCGGCGGCACCGTGCGCCTGCCGCGCCTGATCGGTGTGGACAACGCCATCGAGTGGATCGCCTCCGGCAAGGAGAACAAGGCCGCCGACGCCCTGAAAGTGGGTGCTGTCGACGCCGTGGTCGCTCCGGCCAAGCTGAAGGAAGGCGCCCTGGACCTGGTCAAGCGCGCCATCGCCGGCGAGCTGGACTACAAGGCCAAGCGCCAGCCCAAGCTGGAAAAGATCAAGCTGAACGCCATCGAGCAGATGATGGCCTTCGAGACCGCCAAAGGTTTCGTGGCTGGCCAGGCCGGCCCGAACTACCCGGCGCCGGTCGAAGCGATCAAGACCATCCAGAAAGCCGCCAACTTCGGCCGTGACAAGGCGCTGGAAGTCGAGGCCGCCGGCTTCGTCAAGCTGGCCAAGACCTCGGTTGCCGAGAGCCTCATCGGTCTGTTCCTGAACGACCAGGAACTGAAGAAGAAGGCCAAGAAGCACGACGAGATCGCCCAGGACGTGAAGCTGGCCGCCGTACTCGGCGCCGGCATCATGGGTGGCGGTATCGCCTACCAGTCCGCTTCCAAGGGCACTCCGATCCTGATGAAGGATATCCGCGAAGAGGGTATCCAGATGGGCCTGAACGAGGCGTCCAAGCTGCTCGGCAAGCGCGTCGAGAAAGGCCGCATGACCCCGGCCAAGATGGCCGAGGCGCTGAACGCCATCCGTCCGACCATGTCCTACGGTGACTTCGCCCATGTCGACATCGTGGTCGAGGCCGTGGTCGAGAACCCGAAGGTCAAGCACGCCGTGCTGGCCGAGGTGGAAGGCCATGTGAAGGACAACGCGATCATCGCGTCCAACACCTCCACCATCTCCATCAGCTACCTGGCCCAGGCCCTGAAGCGCCCCGAGAACTTCGTCGGCATGCACTTCTTCAACCCGGTGCACATGATGCCGCTGGTCGAGGTCATCCGTGGCGAGAAGTCCAGCGAAGTGGCCGTGGCCACCACCGTTGCCTACGCCAAGAAGATGGGCAAGAACCCCATCGTGGTGAATGACTGCCCCGGCTTCCTGGTGAACCGCGTGCTGTTCCCGTACTTCGGTGGCTTCGCCAAGCTGCTGGAGTTCGGCGTGGACTTCGTCCGTATCGACAAGATCATGGAGAAGTTCGGCTGGCCCATGGGCCCGGCCTACCTGTCCGACGTGGTCGGCATCGACACCGGCCACCACGGCCGTGACGTGATGGCAGAAGGCTTCCCGGACCGCATGGCGGTCGAGGGCAAGACCGCCGTCGACGTGATGTACGAAGCCAACCGCTTGGGCCAGAAGAACGGCAAGGGCTTCTACGCCTACGAAATGGACAAGCGCGGCAAGCCGAAGAAGGTCCAGGACCCCGAGGCCTACGAGATCCTCAAGCCGATCATCAAGGAACAGCGCGAGCTGACCGATGAGGACATCATCAACTTCATGATGATCCCGCTGTGCCTGGAAACCGTTCGCTGCCTGGAAGACGGCATCGTCGAAACCGCAGCCGAGGCCGACATGGGCCTGATCTACGGCATCGGCTTCCCCCCCTTCCGTGGTGGTGCGCTGCGTTACATCGATTCCATCGGTGTAGCCGAGTTCGTCGCCCTGGCCGACAAGTATGCCGACCTGGGCGCCCTGTACCACCCGACCGCCAAGCTTCGTGAGATGGCCGCCAAGGGCCAGAAGTTTTTCGGTTAATCGCGCAGCGAACAGAGCGAGAGAAGAAATATGAGCCTGAATCCGAGAGACGCGGTCATTGTCGACTTCGGCCGCACCCCGATGGGTCGTTCCAAGGGTGGCATGCACCGCAACACCCGTGCCGAGACCATGTCGGCCCACCTGATCAGCAAGCTGCTGGAGCGCAACCCCAAGGTTGACCCGGCTGAAGTGGAAGACGTGATCTGGGGCTGCGTGAACCAGACCCTGGAGCAGGGCTGGAACATTGCGCGCATGGCGTCGCTGATGACCCAGATCCCCCACACCAGCGCTGGCCAGACCGTCAGCCGCCTGTGCGGTTCCTCCATGAGCGCCCTGCACACCGCCGTACAGGCCATCCAGACCGGCAACGGCGATGTGTTCGTCATCGGCGGCGTGGAGCACATGGGCCACGTCGGCATGATGCACGGCGTCGACCCGAACCCGCACCTGTCCCTGTACGCTGCCAAGGCGTCCGGGATGATGGGCCTGACCGCCGAGATGCTGGGCAAGATGCACGGCATCACCCGCGAGGCCCAGGACCAGTTCGGCGTGCGCTCCCACCAGCTGGCCCACAAGGCCACTGTGGAAGGCAAGTTCAAGGACGAGATCATCCCGATGGAAGGCTATGACGAGAATGGCTTCCTGAAGGTGTTCGACTTCGACGAAACCATCCGTCCGGAAACCACCCTCGAAGGCCTGGCGTCCCTGAAGCCGGCGTTCAACCCGAAGGGCGGTACCGTGACTGCCGGTACGTCGTCGCAGATCACCGACGGTGCGTCCTGCATGATCGTGATGAGCGCCCAGCGCGCCAAGGACCTGGGCATCGAGCCCATGGCCGTGGTTCGTGCCATGGCGGTCGCGGGCGTCGACCCGGCGATCATGGGCTACGGCCCGGTGCCGTCCACCCAGAAAGCGCTCAAGCGTGCCGGCCTGACCATGGCTGACATCGACTTCATCGAGCTCAACGAAGCCTTCGCTGCCCAGGCCCTGCCCGTGCTGAAGGACCTGAAAGTGCTCGACAAGATGGAAGAGAAGGTCAACCTGCACGGCGGTGCCATCGCCCTGGGTCACCCGTTCGGCTGCTCCGGTGCGCGTATCTCCGGCACCCTGCTGAACGTGATGAAGCAGAACGACGGCAAGCTGGGCGTGGCCACCATGTGCGTGGGCCTCGGCCAGGGCATCACCACCATCTTCGAGCGCGTCTGAGCCTGAAGCTGGACAAGACCGGGGCCTCGTGCCCCGGTTTTCGTTTCCGCCAATTTCTCACCAAGGCTGGCCATATCCCGTCGGAGTGGGCACCATGCGCACCTTGGCAAGCCGTCGACCGAGCACTGAGGGGAACATGAGCGTACAACCGGGACTCTATCGCCACTACAAGGGGCAGCAGTACCGCGTGATCGGAACCGCTCGGCACTCGGAGAGCGAAGAGGAGCTGGTGGTATACCAGGCGCTCTACGGCGAACATGGGCTCTGGGTGCGTCCGCTGGAGATGTTCACCGGCACGGTGACGGTGGAAGGCGAACAGATCGCGCGCTTCTCCCTCGTGACTGCCGAGTCGGATCCCTATCCACGCCGCTGAGTCGACTCGCCGGCCCCGGCGAACTTGACCTTGTCTCCTTCGCCACTATATATAGCGGTGCCGCCTGGGGCGGCTCCCGCCTTTGTTTATCTATCTCTCGAATTCAGGAACTTTCCGATCCATGGGCAAATCGCTGGTCATCGTGGAATCCCCGGCCAAGGCCAAGACCATCAACAAGTACCTGGGCAACCAGTACGTGGTGAAGTCGAGCATCGGCCACATCCGTGACCTGCCCACCAGCGGTTCGGCAAGTGCCACCAAGGAGCCGGTCAAGCGCGGCAAGGCTGCAGCAGCCGAAGCGCCGGCCCTCTCGCCGAAGGAGAAAGCCAAGCGCCAGCTTTTCGCGCGCATGGGGGTTGACCCCGAGCACGGCTGGAAGGCCAAGTACGAGATCCTGCCCGGCAAGGAAAAGGTGATCGACGAACTGCGCCGCCTGGCCAAGGATGCCGACACCATCTACCTCGCAACCGACTTGGACCGCGAAGGGGAAGCCATTGCCTGGCACCTGCGGGAATCCATCGGTGGTGACGACAGCCGCTACAAGCGCGTGGTGTTCAACGAGATCACCAAGAAGGCCATCCAGGAGGCCTTCTCCCAGCCCGGCGAGCTGGACATCAACCGCGTCAACGCCCAGCAGGCGCGTCGCTTCCTCGACCGCGTGGTGGGCTACATGGTCTCGCCGCTGCTGTGGCAGAAGATCGCCCGTGGCCTGTCCGCCGGTCGCGTGCAGTCGGTGGCCGTGAAGCTGGTGGTGGAGCGCGAGCGCGAGATCCGCGCCTTCGTCCCCGAGGAATACTGGGAGGTCCATGCCGACCTGGGCACCGCCAAGGGCGCCAATGTGCGCTTCGAGGTGGCCAAGGAGAACGGCGCGGCCTTCAAGCCGCTGAACGAAGCTCAGGCCATGGCCGCGCTGGAGAAGCTCAAGGCCTCCAGCTACAGCGTGCAGAAGCGCGAGGACAAGCCCACTTCCAGCCGTCCCTCCGCGCCGTTCATCACCTCCACCCTGCAGCAGGCCGCGAGCAACCGCCTGGGCTTCGGGGTGAAGAAGACCATGATGATGGCTCAGCGTCTCTACGAGGCGGGCTACATCACCTACATGCGTACCGACTCGACCAACCTCTCTGCCGACGCCATCACCATGGTGCGTGGCTTCATCGAGGGCGAGTTCGGTGAAAAGTACCTGCCGGCCAAGCCGAACTTCTATTCGAGCAAGGAAGGCGCCCAGGAGGCGCACGAAGCCATCCGCCCGTCCGACGTCAACCTCAAGCCGACCCAGCTGTCCGGCATGGAGCGGGATGCCGAGCGCCTGTACGACCTGATCTGGCGCCAGTTCGTGGCCTGCCAGATGCCGCCCGCCGAGTACCTGTCCACCAGCGTCAGCGTGGCAGCGGGCAACTTCGAGCTGCGTGCCAAGGGCCGCATCCTCAAGTTCGACGGCTATACCCGTGTGCTGCCGCAGCAGAGCAAGCCGGGCGAGGACGACGTACTGCCCGACATGAAGGAAGGCGAGGCACTCAAGCTGATCAAGCTCGACCCCAGCCAGCACTTCACCAAGCCGCCGGCACGCTTCTCCGAGGCCAGCCTGGTCAAAGAGCTGGAAAAGCGTGGCATTGGCCGTCCGTCCACCTACGCGGCGATCATCTCCACCATCCAGGAGCGTGGCTACGTGACGGTGCATAACCGTCGCTTCTACTCCGAGAAAATGGGCGACATCGTCACCGAGCGCCTCAACGAAAGCTTCGCCAACCTGATGGACTACGGCTTCACCGCCGGTATGGAAGAGAACCTGGACGACGTCGCCCAGGGCGAGCGCGACTGGAAGAACCTGCTGGACGAGTTCTACGGTGATTTCCGCAAGAAGCTGGAGCTGGCCGAAGGCAGCGACAGTGGCATGCGTGCCAACCAGCCGACTCTGACCGACATTCAGTGCCGTGAGTGCGGCCGCCCGATGATGATCCGTACGGCCTCCACGGGCGTCTTCCTGGGATGCTCGGGCTATGCGCTGCCGCCGAAGGAGCGCTGCAAGGCCACCATCAATCTCGTGCCGGGCGACGAGATCGCCGCGGATGACGAGGGTGAGTCCGAATCCCGTGTGCTGCGTGGCAAGCACCGCTGCCCGATCTGCTCCACGGCGATGGATGCCTACTTGCTGGACGAAAGCCGCAAGCTGCACATCTGCGGTAACAACCCGGATTGTGCGGGCTACGAGATCGAGCAGGGCCAGTACCGCATCAAGGGCTACGAAGGCCCGAGCCTTGAGTGCGACAAGTGCGGCAGCGAGATGCAGCTGAAGACCGGCCGTTTCGGCAAGTTCTTCGGGTGTACCAATTCCAGCTGCAAGAACACCCGCAAGCTGCTCAAGAACGGCGAGGCCGCGCCGCCGAAGATCGACCCGATCAAGATGCCGGAGCTCAAGTGCGAGAAGGTGGACGACACCTATGTGCTGCGTGATGGTGCCTCGGGTCTCTTCCTGGCTGCCAGCCAGTTCCCGAAGAATCGCGAGACCCGTGCGCCGCTGGTGCTGGAGCTGATTCCGCACAAGGATGAGCTGGATCCCAAGTATCACTTCCTGCTCAGTGCACCGGTAAAAGATCCGGATGGCCGCCCGGCTGTCATCCGTTTCAGCCGCAAGACCAAGGAGCAGTACGTGCAGTCGGAGGTGGATGGCAAGCCGACCGGCTGGCGTGCATTCTTCGACGGCGGCAAGTGGAAGGTCGAAGACAAGCGTTGAGTCCCGCTGCGCGCATGGCTCCCATGCGCGCATACTGGCAAGGCCGGACCACAGGTCCGGCCTTCTTCGTTTCGGCCCTGTGCCGATTGAATATCCGGAGTCCGTGCCATGGTCCATGAGCCCTACACCCGCACCAACCAGAAACTCTTTTTCGCCGGGCTTTGCCTTGAGAACTGGCGTAAGGCGGAAGACGGGCGTGCGATGAATGCGCAAGCCCAGGTCCAGGCGGAGCGGGAGGCTGCGCTTTTCCACCTTCACGGTGCCTTGCTGGGGCTATGCCACGAGATCACCCATTACTACCGCATGCCTAACCCGGGGGCTCCGGATGTGGCGGCAATCCTGAGTTCAGAGGTGCTGTCTGCCTCGCCGAGCCCGGAGCTGGCCGAGTTGGTGGAGCTGTTCCAGCAGCCCGAGAGCTGGCTGGGCTCTCTCGAGCGGGCCTATCAGGCGCTCTTCTTACCGCCTCAGGCACCCGCCAAGGCCAAGGTGGACCCGACGCTTCCCTTGATCGAGGCGGTTGTACTGGATGAGGAGGAAGCCCCCCTGTCCCGTGAGGAGTTGGAGTCCTGGCGTCAGCAGCTGAAGGCGCTGGTGCTTCGTTATCGGGAAAGTCTCTCGGAGTGCTGAGTGACGGAAGGGGTAGGGCGCCAAGCCGAGCGGCTGTTACAATGCGCGGTCTTTAGTGGAGAGATGAAGCGATGACAACGTCCTTCCTGGAAATAGTCGAATTGCCCGACGGGCGCATTATTCTGCGCCGTGCAGAGGACGAGGAAGCGCTGGTGACGCTGGACTTCTCCGCTGATGCCAAGGCATTCCTCCAGGGGCATCACCTGGAAGTGGCCAAGGCCATGCTCAACGTGGGTGTGCAGATGGCCGGCCGACTCGCCGAAGGCGAGATGGACCATGATGACCAGCCCCGCGTCTTGCACTGATCAACGAATAGTCTCCTCGCCGATCATTGCCATTTGATTAAGCAGGGCCCTGACTATCCGAGATGGATGTTCAGGCTCTGTGCATTGCCTTCCCGTGCGGCCCTGATGAGGGCGTCCTTGTCCCGAGCGCTGAGTGAAAGCCAGCTCACGACAGTGTGGCTGCGCCCCAGTCGGAGGGCTTCGCATGCCAATTCCAGAGCGTCCTTGCCGCCTCGGGGTTCGAGCAGGAGGATGCGCTCACGGTTGAGTCCCGCATCCCGCAGCCAGGCCTGATTAAGGGTGGCGGGTGCTCCGATGAGGGTGAGCCAGCGGGCGTCCTGTTCTTCGCTCAGCTCCCTCAGCATCGGGGCCAGCAGGTGGCGGCAATGGAGTGGGCTGCCCCGTAATGAGAGTTCGCTGAAGGCCTCGCTTTCCGCTTCCAGGGGAGCCTCGGGCTCCAGCAGGTCGTGAAGGGGTGTTGCGACGATGGCGTCGTGGAAGAGGGGCAGTTGGATGCGGCCGATCGGTTGCGAGAACTGCATGACGCCTCCTGTTAGCGGCGAATGACGCCGACGCTCAAGCCTTCGATCACCAGTTCCTGCTCGTGCAGGTCGACTTCGATCGGAGAGAATTCGGGGTTTTCGGCGATCAGCCAGACCTTGTCGCCTTCGCGTTTGAAGCGCTTGACCGTCACTTCGTCGCCCAGTCGTGCTACCACCACCTGGCCGTTGCGGGCTTCGCGAGTGGAGTGGACGGCCAGGAGGTCGCCATCGAAGATTCCGATGTCCTTCATGCTCATGCCGCGCACGCGCAGCAAATAGTCGGCCTTGGGGTGGAAGAAGTCGGGGTTGATGCGGCAGGATTCCTCGATGTTCTGCTGGGCAAGGATAGGTGCACCTGCAGCGACTCGACCGATCACGGGCAGTCCACCTTCCTCGGCTGCCGGCTCGAATCCGGGGATGCGAATGCCGCGGGAAGCCCCCGGAGTCATCTCGATGGCGCCCTTGCGTGCCAGGGCCTTGAGGTGTTCCTCAGCGGCGTTGGGCGACTTGAAGCCGAGCTCCTGGGCAATTTCCGCCCGGGTCGGCGGATAACCGTTGTCTTCCAGGCAGCGCTTGATGAACGCGAGGATCTCGGCTTGGCGGGGCGTCAGTTTCAGCATGTCGGGCTCTGTCTTTTTATACAGTGACTGGTGTTTTATACAGTGCCTCGAGTGGGCCTACAAGTATTTTCTGAAGACCCGGCCTGCCATTCGGCGGTGTGCCGGATGAGGTTTCGCCCCGGCTGCGTAAGATGTCCTCCGGCGTGACCCATGCGTCAGAAGGTGGTGAGTGCGACTTGACAAAGGCAGGCTCTGAAACGTATGTTTCAAACAAGTGTTTGTCAGGTGGGGGAACCATGGCTCAGTCGGAAACCGTCGAACGCATCCTCGATGCAGCGGAACAGTTGTTCGCGGAGAAAGGCTTCGCCGAAACCTCCTTGCGCCTGATCACCAGCAAGGCCGGGGTCAACCTGGCGGCGGTGAATTACCACTTCGGTTCGAAGAAGGCCCTGATCCAGGCGGTCTTCTCGCGCTTCCTCGGGCCGTTCTGCCAGAGCCTGGAACGTGAGCTCGACAAACGCCAGGGCAAGTCTGAAACGCCGCCCTCTCTGGAGGAGCTGCTGGTGATGCTCGTGGAGCAGGCGTTGGCGGTAAAGCCTCGCAGTGGCAACGACCTTTCCATATTCATGCGCTTGCTCGGGCTCGCCTTCAGTCAGAGCCAGGGTCACCTGCGCAAGTACCTCGAAGAGGTGTATGGCAAGGTGTTCCGTCGCTACATGCTGCTGGTCAACGAGGCGGCGCCCCGGTTGCCGCCTCTTGAGATCTTCTGGCGTGTCCACTTCATGCTGGGGGCTGCTGCGTTCAGCATGTCCGGCATCAAGGCGCTGCGGGCCATGGCCGAGACCGATTTCGGTGTGAATACCTCCATCGAACAGGTCATGCGCCTGATGGTCCCGTTCCTCGCGGCAGGCATGCGCGCAGAAACGGGCCTGGCCGACGAGGCCCTGTCCAAGGCCGTGCTGAAGCCCAGGGCAAAGCCCGCTCCTGCAGCCGGCAAGGCCTGACGCCGGTGGGCGAGGGCGGCGGGATCAGCTAAGCTAGCCGCCCATGTCCGACCTTGATCTACTCCATATCTCCATTGCTGATCAGCGCCTCTACGGCTTCGCTGCTGGACGCCTGCTGGTCAGTTATCCCGTGTCGACCGCCCTCAATGGCCCCGGTGAACTCAGTGGTTCCAACTGCACACCCCGTGGTCTCCACGAAGTGCGGGCCAGGATTGGTGCCGATCTTCCGTTGAATGCCGTTTTGCGCGGGCGTCGCTGGACCGGCGAGGTCTGGTCCGAGGCGCTGCACGAACAGTTCCCCGGGCGTGACTGGATCCTCTCTCGCATCCTCTGGCTGAGTGGACGGGAGCCCGGCTTCAACCGCCTGGGCAAGGTCGACAGCATGCGCCGCTACATCTATATCCACGGCACGCCGGATACCGAGCCCATGGGCGTCCCGCGCTCCCACGGCTGCGTGCGCATGCGCAACGCCGACCTGCTGGAACTCTTTCCCCGCGTATCCGTCCACTGTGCGGTGCGCATCGATGAAGCGCCCAAGCCCGAGTGGGCGGCGCCCAACCCCTGACAAGGAACCCCATGCAAGGCTCCCTGATGCTGGACATCGGCGGCACTTGGCTGACTGCCGAAGACCGCCACATCCTGCGCCAGCCCGAAGTGGCCGGCCTGATCCTGTTCGCCCGCAATATCGAGGACCCGCGCCAGGTACGTGACCTGTGTGCCGCGATTCGCGCCGTACGCCCCGACCTCATCCTCGCCGTCGACCAGGAAGGCGGACGGGTGCAGCGCCTGCGTCGCGGCTTCGTGCGCCTGCCGGCGATGCGCGCCCTGGCCGATACGCCCAACGCCGAGGCCCTGGCCGAGCAATGCGGTTGGCTGATGGCGACCGAAGTGCTGGCCGCCGGCCTGGACCTCAGCTTCGCCCCGGTGCTGGACCTGGATCACCAGCGCAGCGCCGTGGTGGGCAGCCGTGCCTTCGAGGGCGATCCTCAGCGCGCCACTGACCTGGCCGGTGCCTTCATCAAGGGCCTGCGAGTTGCTGGCATGGCGGCCACCGGCAAGCACTTCCCCGGTCACGGCTGGGCGGAAGCCGACTCCCACGTCGCCATCCCCACGGATGAGCGCAGCCTGGAGCAGATTCGTGCGGCCGACCTCGTGCCCTTCACCCGCCTGGCGTCCGAGCTGGACGGCATGATGCCCGCCCACGTCATCTACCCCCAGGTCGATGCCCAGCCCGCCGGTTTCTCGCGTCGCTGGCTGCAGGACATCCTGCGCGGTGAGCTGAAGTTCACCGGAGTGATTTTCAGCGACGACCTCTCCATGGCCGGTGCCCATGTGGTGGGTGACGCCGCCGAGCGCATCGAGGCCGCGCTGAACGCAGGCTGCGACATGGGCCTGGTATGCAACGACCGCGCTGCCGCCGAACTGGCCCTGTCGCGTCTGCAACGCCTGGGCGTGACCCCATCCCCGCAACTGGCCCGCATGCGCCGTCGTGCCTTCCCGGGCACCGAATACCGTCAAGACCCGCGCTGGCAGGCCGCTGTGGGTGCCCTGCGCGAAGCCCAGCTGATCGACTGAAGGAAGCGACATGACCGTTTACGCGATTATCGGTGGTACCGGCCTGACCCAACTGGACGGCCTCAGCATGAAGGCCCTGCTCAACCCCGAGACGCCCTACGGCGCACCGTCCGCAGGGATCGTGCAGGGCGAGTACGCCGGTCGTGAGGTGCTCTTCCTCGCCCGTCACGGCCACCCGCACCGCATTCCGCCGCACCAGGTCAACTACCGCGCCAACCTCTGGGCGCTGAAGCACGCCGGGGCCGAGGCGGTCATCGCCGTCAACGCCGTTGGCGGCATCACCGCCGGGATGGGCACCGGGCAACTGGTGGTGCCGCATCAGGTGATCGACTACACCCAGGGGCGCATCGGCACCTTCTTCGAGGGCGAACTGGACCACGTCACCCACATCGACTTCAGCCACCCCTACGACGAACCGCTGCGGCAGAAGCTGCTCGATGCCCTGCGTCGCGCCGGCCACGCCCACAGCGATTACGGCGTCTATGGTTGCACCCAGGGCCCGCGGCTGGAGACGGTCGCCGAGATTGCCCGCATGGAGCGCGATGGCTGCGACATCGTCGGCATGACCGGCATGCCCGAGGCCGCCCTCGCGCGCGAGCTGAACCTGCCCTATGCCGCCCTCTCCCTGGTGGTCAATCCGGCAGCCGGCAAGTCCACCAACATCATCACCATGGCCGAGATCGAGGCCGCTCTCGCGGCGGGTATCGGCAAGGTGCGCGAAACCCTGTCCATCCTGCTGAAGGCGTGACCGATACCTGGCCCGGGCGGTAGCCCGGGTCAGGCGTGGGGGAGGGGCGCGAACAGCGCGTCGATGTCTTCCTCGCGCAGGTGCCAGTCGCTGCCGGCCGGCGCGCTCAGCACGCTTTGCGCCAGGTCGGCCTTGCGCTGCTGCAGCTGCTGGATCTTCTCTTCCACCGTGCCCCGGGCGATCAGCTTGTAGACGAACACCGGCTTGTCCTGGCCGATGCGGTAGGCGCGGTCGGTGGCCTGGCGTTCGGCTGCCGGATTCCACCAGGGGTCGAAGTGGATCACCGTGTCGGCCTGGGTCAGGTTCAGCCCGGTGCCACCGGCCTTGAGGCTGATGAGGAACAGCGGCACCTCGCCGGCCTGGAAGCGCTCCACCGGCGTGCGCCGGTCGCGGGTCTCGCCGGTCAGCAGCAGGTAGTCGATCTGGCGCGTCTGCAATTCGCCCTCGATCAGTTCCAGCATGCTGGTGAACTGGGAGAACAGCAGCACTCGCCGGCCTTCCATGAACAGCTCCTCGAGCATCTCCATCAGGCTGTCCAGCTTGCCCGAGGTGCTGCCGCGTACCTCACGCTCGGGTTCCACAAGGCGCAGGTCGCAGCAGGTCTGGCGCAGCTTGAGCAGGGCTTCGAGGATCACCATCTGGCTGCGGGCCATGCCCTTGTGCTCGATTTCCGAACGCACCTTCTGGTCCATCGCCAGGCGCACGGTCTCGTAGAGGTCGCGCTGGGCCTCGCTCAGTTCCACCCAGTGGATCATCTCGGTCTTGGCCGGCAGCTCGGTGGCCACCGACTCCTTGGTGCGCCGCAGCATGAAGGGGCGGATGCGGCCGTTCAGGTGGGCCAGGCGTTCGTTGTCGGCGTGCTTCTCGATGGGGGTGCGGTAGTCGCGGGCGAACTGCTTGGCATCGCCCAGCCAGCCGGGCATCAGGAAGTGGAACAGCGACCACAGTTCGCCCAGGTGGTTTTCCAGCGGCGTGCCCGACAGGCACAGGCGCTGGCGGGCCTGCAGCTGGCGCACGGCCTGGGCGGCCTTGCTGGTGGCGGTCTTGATGTTCTGCGCCTCGTCCAGCACCAGCAGGTGCAGCGGCTGCTCCTTCCATTGCGGCAGGTCGCGGGGCAGCAGGGCGTAGGTGGTGAGTAGCAGGTCGTGGTCGGCCAGGTGCTCGAAGTCCTTGTGCCGGTTGGGGCCATGCAGCGCCAGGACCTTCAGGTCCGGGGCGAAGCGCGCGGCCTCGTCCTGCCAGTTCGGCACCAGGCTGGTGGGCATCACCACCAGGGCGGGACGGTCCAGCCGGCCGGCCTCCTTCTCGGTGAGGATGTGCGCCAGGGTCTGCAGGGTCTTGCCCAGGCCCATGTCGTCGCCCAGCACGCCACCGGCGTCCAGCTCGCGCAGGGTCTGCAGCCAGGCCAGGCCCTGGAGCTGGTAGGCGCGTAGCTCGGCCTTCAGTCCCTTGGGCGTGGGGTGGCTGCCGTGACGGCTGTCCCGCAGGCGTTCGGCGAAGGTGCGCAGGCGCTCGCCGCCTCGCCAGGCCAGGCCGAGGGACTCCAGTTGGTCGAGCCGTGCAGCGTCCGGCAGTCCGAGCCGCAGGCTGCGGCCCTCGCCGCGATCCCGCAGGAACAGCTCGCCCAGCGTGCCGAGCAGGGGCTTGAGGCGGCCGTAGGGGAGGGCGACCTGCAGGGGCCGCCCGGTCTCGCTGCTCAGCGTGTCGAGCTGGAGGCGCAACTGGTCGTCGTCCTTGCGTCGCTGCAGGACCTTGGCGCTGAGCAGCTTGGGGTTGTCCCGGATCAGCTTGAGCAACACCGGCAGCAGGCTGATGCGTTGCCCTTCCACGAGGATGCCCAGCTCCAGGTCGAACCACTGCTGGCCCGGTTGCTCGTCCACCTCGGCATACCAGCCATCCACCGGGGTGAGGTCGAAGTGGAAGCCGGGGCGGATCTCGATCAGCCAGCCTTCGTCGCGCAACTGCGGCAGCTGCAGCTGGACGAAGCGCTGCCAGGCCTCGTCGTCGGGCAGCTCGAATAGTTCCAGAAGATCCCCCGGCAGGGCCTGGCTCTGCCGCAGGGATTCCTTGAAGCCCAGTTGCCGCAGGCGCTCGCGCAGCGTTTCCTCGGCCTGGGGATTGCGCTGCATGGCCACCAGCTCGCCATCCTGCCGACGCCTGACCGGGTTGGCGCGGGTGTTCTTGCCGTGGACCAGCGCCCCTGCATAGTCGAAGGCCAGCCCGGCGCGGTGCTGCTGGTTGCCCACCATGCGGCCGCTGCGCAGGTCATAGAGGCTCTGGGCCAGGCTGCCCAGGGCCAAGTGCGGACGTGGCGGGATGTCTTTCAGCAGCCGGGGTGCGCGCGCCGGTGCCGGGGTGACGGGTTCCGGCCGTGCGGCCGGCGGGCCGTCGGACAGCAGCTGGAGGATGGCGGCGACGCAGTGCTTGCAGTTCAGGCCGACCGGGCAGGTGCAACGACCGATCACCCCGAGCCCATGGGGCGCGAGGCGGATCGTCTGCAGGTAGGGCGTCTCGGCGGAGCCTGCGCAGCTGGCCAGCAGCTGCGTCTCGTCCATGGCCCGCAGGCGCGCTTTCCGCTGTTGGGCGTAGCGGGCGCCGCGGTCGAGCGCGCCCTGGTCGAAGTCCTGGCGCCAGTCCTCCTGGCGCAGGTGTTCGAGCAGGGTGGGCATGGGTCAGAGCGGGTTGACGCGGATCAGGATGCCCAGGCTGGAGTGGTCGAGGTAGGTCAGCTCGCCGCTCTTCAGGCGGGTGCCCTGCTTGATGCGCTCACTGCCGCTGAGCAGGCCGCTGGCGTCGAAGCGGTTGACCCAGAAGTCGACGGACACGTCGGTGAAGCGACCCTGGCTCAGCTCCACGGTGCCTTCTACCGGGAAGTGGCCGAGCTGGCCGTCGCCGGTGGTGACCGCCACCTTGCTCGGGGTGGCGCCAATGCTCTGGGACCAGGCCTTGTGCAGCAGCACCTGGTAGCCGGCGCCCGGGTTGAGGCGGGCGGCTTCGTTGTTCAGGTTGGTGGCGCGCTCGCCGACGCTGGACAGGGTCTGGCTGCCGTTGGCCCAGTCATCCGGGGCGTTCTGGGTGGCCGGGACCGGCTCGCCGGCCTGGCGGAAGAGGATCATCTCCACCTGGTAGAGCCCGTCGGCGAAGGCGCTGGGGGCCACCAGGGCGAGCAGCAGGGTGATGAAACGGAACGCACGCATGGATCAGTCCTTTAAGCGGATTGCGGAACGAGGCGCTCGAACAGCGCCTCCAGTGTGTTGAAGCGTTCTTCCGGTCGCTCCATCGGGACCAGAAAGCGGAACTGGGTGGCGCCTTCGAACTTGTAGCGCTTGGGCTGGCCCTGGATCAGCTTGATCAGCACCAGCGGGTCGACGCAGGTGTCGGCGGCGAATTCTATCCGACCACCTTGGGGGCCGGCGTCGACTTTCTTGATGCCGAGCTTCTCCGCCTGCAGCTTGAGCAGGGTGAGGCGTACCAGGTTCTTGGTGGGCTCGGGGAGCAGGCCGAAGCGGTCGATCATTTCCACCTGCAGCTCCTTCAGGCCGTCCTCGTCGGCGGCCGAGGCGATGCGCTTGTAGAGGATCAGCCGTGCGTGCACGTCGGGCAGGTAGTCCTCGGGAATCAGTGCCGGCACCCGCAGGTTGATTTCCGGCCCGCCGCCCAGGGGCTGCTCCAGGTTGGGTTGCTCGCCCTTCTGGATGGATTTGACCGCGCGTTCGAGCATTTCCATGTAGAGGGTGAAGCCCACGGCCTGGATCTGCCCGCTCTGGCCCTCGCCCAGCAGTTCGCCGGCGCCGCGGATCTCCAGGTCATGGGTGGCCAGCACGAAGCCGGCCCCCAGGTCCTGGGCGTTGGCGATGGCTTCCAGGCGTTTCTGGGCGTCCTCTGTCATCTGCTTGCGCGGTGGCGTCAGCAGGTAGGCGTAGGCCTGGTGGTGGCTGCGGCCGACTCGGCCGCGCAGCTGGTGCAACTGGGCCAGGCCGAACTTGTCGGCGCGCTCGATGATGATGGTGTTGGCGCTGGGCACGTCGATGCCGGTCTCGATGATGGTGGAGGCCACCAGCACGTTGAAGCGCTTGTGGTAGAAGTCGCTCATCACCTGTTCGAGCTCGCGCTCGTGCATCTGCCCGTGGCCGATGCCGATACGGGCCTCAGGCACCAGTTCGGCGAGGTCGGCGGCGCACTTCTCGATGGTCTTGACCTCGTTGTGCAGGTAGTAGACCTGCCCGCCCCGCAGCAGCTCGCGCAGCAGGGCCTCCTTGATCACCGTGTTCTGCTGCTCCATCACGAAGGTGCGCACCGACAGGCGGCGCGCCGGCGGGGTGGCGATGATCGACAGGTCGCGCATGCCGGCCACGGCCATGTTCAGGGTGCGCGGGATCGGCGTGGCGGTGAGGGTGAGGATGTCCACCTCGCTGCGCAGGGCCTTGAGCTGCTCCTTCTGGCGCACGCCGAAGCGGTGTTCCTCGTCGATGATCACCAGGCCCAGCTGCTTGAAGCGGATGTCGCCCTGCAGCAGGCGGTGGGTGCCGATGACGATGTCCACCTTGCCTTCGGCCAGCTCGTTGGCGGCGCCTTCCACTTCCTTGGCGGTCTTGAAGCGGCTCATCACCTCCACGCGCACCGGCCAGTCGGCGAAGCGGTCGCGGAAGCTGTTGTAGTGCTGCTGGGCGAGGAGGGTGGTGGGCACCAGCACCGCCACCTGCTTGCCGCTGTGCACGGCGACGAAGGCCGCGCGCATGGCCACTTCGGTCTTGCCGAAGCCGACGTCGCCGCAGACCAGGCGGTCCATCGGCTTGGGCGCCAGCATGTCGGCGACCACGGCCTCGATGGCGGCCTGTTGGTCCGGGGTTTCCTCGAAGGGGAAGCCGGCGGAGAAGGTGGCGTAGTCGGCCAGCGGGTCCTTGAAGGCATAGCCTTTTCGCGCGGCGCGGCGGGCGTAGATGTCCAGCAGCTCGGCGGCGACGTCGCGCACCTGTTCGGCGGCCTTGCGCTTGGCCTTCTGCCAGGTTTCCGAGCCCAGGCGGTGCAGCGGTGCCAGGGCGTCATCGGTGCCGGTGTAGCGGGCGATCAGGTGCAGGCTGGCGACCGGCACGTAGAGCTTGGCTTCCTCGGCGTACTGCAGGGCGAGGAATTCGGCGGCCTGGCCTTCGATCTCCAGGGTGATCAGGCCGAGGTAGCGGCCCACGCCGTGGTCGATGTGCACCACCGGCGCGCCTTCGCGCAGCTCGGCGAGGTTCTTGATGACGTTGTCGCCACCGTCGCTGCGGCGTTCGCGGCGACGGCGCTGCATGACGCGCTGGCCGAACAGCGGGCTTTCGGCGACCAGCGCCAGGGCCGGCTCGTCCAGCAGCAGGCCCTCGTCCAGCGGGGCGATGGTGATGGCCAGGCGCTCGCTGCTGGCGACGAACTCCGGCCAGCCGGCGACTTCCTGCGGGCGCAGCTTGAGCCGGGCGAGCAGTTCCAGCAGCACTTCGCGGCGGCCGGCCGATTCGGCGCTGAACAGCACGCGGCCGGGAAACTCCTCCAGGAAGCGGCGCAGGGCCGCCAGCGGCTCGCTGGCCTTGCCTTCGATGGCGAGGTCGGGCAGGGCGCGGGTGGGGAAGCGCTCGCGGCCCACGCCGGGCGCCAGGTCGCTGGGGTCGGCCACCACGCGGGGTGAGGCCTTCAGCCGGGCGAAGCAGTCCTCCACCGGCAGGAACAGTTCGGCCGGCGGCACCAGCGGGCGCTCGGGGTCGACGCGGCGCTCTTCATAGCGGCTGCGCACGTCGCTCCAGAACTGCTCGGCGGCCTGTTCGATGCCGGGCAGGGAGAACACCTGGGTGTTGCCGGGCAGGTAGTCGAAGAGCGTCTCGGTCTCCTCGAAGAACAGCGGCAGGTAGTACTCGATGCCGGCCGGGGTGATGCCGCTGGCCAGGTCCTGGTAGATCGGGCAGCGGCGGAAGTCGACGTCGAAGCGCTCGCGGAAGCGGCCGCGGAAGTCGGTGACCGCCTTCTTGTCCAGCGGGAACTCGCGGGCCGGCAGCAGACGGATCGACTCCACCTTGTCCACCGAGCGCTGGGTTTCCGGGTCGAAGGTGCGCAGGGTCTCGATCTCGTCATCGAACAGGTCGATGCGGTAGGGCAGGTCGCTGCCCATGGGGAACAGGTCGATCAGCGCGCCGCGCACGGCGAACTCGCCGTGCTCGTAGACCGTTTCCACGCAGCGGTAGCCGGCCCCTTCCAGGCGCAGGCGCATCTGCTCCACGTCCAGCTTCTGGCCCACGTCCAGCACCAGGCTCGAGCCCAGCAGGAAACGCCGGGGCGGCAGGCGGTGCAGGGCGGTGGTGATCGGCACCACCAGCACGCCGTGGTCCAGTTCCGGCAGGCGATAGAGGCTGGCCACCCGCTGGGAAATGATGTCCTGGTGGGGGGAGAACAGGTCGTAGGGCAGCGTTTCCCAGTCCGGGAAGTGCAGCACCGGCAGGTCCGGGGCGAAGAAGCCCAGCTCCTGCTCCAGGCGTTCGGCGCTCTGGCTGTCGGCGGTCAGCAACAGGGTGAAGCGTCGGGCAGCGCTCGCCGCTTCGGCGATGGCCAGGCCGAGGGCCGCACCGTTGAGGTTGCCCCACTGCTGCTTGCCGCTGGCGGTGGGGAGGGTCGGGAGACGCAGGACGGAGGCGGGCAAAAGGGGGCTCCGGTCGGAATTCGAACCGGGCGATTGTAACTATCCCGACCGTTGGATGTCAGTCTTGCGACGGCTGCAGATTGCCGGCGCTTGCGCGCGTCGTCATAATGTAGCCCCTTTTTTCATCCCCTACATGTGGAAGGTACTGCCCGTGACTCAGAAGCCCGACCAGTGTCTCGGTGAATGGATCGATCGTGAAGCCCTCGCGGAAGCGATGATTCCGCTGATCGGCCAGCTCTATCGCAACAACAACGTGGTCACCTCGATCTATGGTCGCGGCCTGATCAACCGTTCCGTGATCGACATCCTCAAAGCCCACCGTTTCGCCCGCCACCGCCAGGCCGACGAAGCCGAGCTGTCGGTCCACGACACCTTCCCGATCCTGAAGGCCATGAGCGAGCTCAAGCTGGGCGCCGCTTCCGTCGACCTGGGCAAGATGGTCGCCAAGTTCAAGGCCGAGGGTGCCGGTCGCAGCCTCGAGCAGTTCACCAAGGACGAGCTGGCCGAGCTGGTCGGCAAGCAGAACGGCGCTGCCCGTGAAGGCACCGACGTCGTCCTCTACGGCTTCGGCCGCATCGGCCGCCTGCTGGCGCGCATCCTCATCGAGAAGACCGGTGGCGGCGACGGCCTGCGCCTGCGCGCCATCGTCGTCCGCAAGGGCGCCGAGAACGACCTGGTCAAACGCGCCAGCCTGCTGCGTCGCGACTCCGTGCACGGTCCGTTCGACGGCACCATCGTCATCGACGAGGAGAACAACACCCTCACCGCCAACGGCAACCTGATCCAGGTGATCTACTCCAACGATCCCGCCTCGGTCGACTACACCGCCTACGGCATCAAGAACGCCCTGCTGGTGGACAACACCGGCAAATGGCGTGACGCCGAGGGCCTGAGCCAGCACCTGAAGTGCCCGGGCATCGACCGCGTGGTCCTCACCGCTCCCGGCAAGGGCGCGCTGAAGAACATCGTCCACGGCATCAACCACGGCGAAATCACCGCCGACGACAAGATCATCTCCGCTGCCTCCTGCACCACCAACGCCATCGTGCCGGTGCTCAAGGCCGTGAATGACAAGTTCGGCATCGCCAACGGTCACGTCGAGACCGTTCACTCGTACACCAACGACCAGAACCTGATCGACAACTTCCACAAGGGCAGCCGCCGTGGCCGCAGCGCCGCGCTGAACATGGTGATCACCGAGACCGGTGCCGCCACCGCAGCCGCCAAGGCCCTGCCGGTGCTGAAAGGCAAGCTGACCGGCAACGCCATCCGCGTGCCGACCCCGAACGTCTCCATGGCCATCCTCAACCTGAACCTGGAGAAGGCCACCACCCGCGACGAGATCAACGAGTACCTGCGCCAGATGGCCATGCACTCCGACCTGCACAAGCAGATCGACTACGTCTCCTCCCAGGAAGTGGTTTCCACCGACTTCGTCGGCTCCCGCCATGCTGGCGTGGTGGATGCCGAAGCCACCATCTGCAACGACAACCGTGTCGTCCTCTATGTCTGGTACGACAACGAGTTCGGCTACAGCTGCCAGGTGGTCCGCGTGATGGAAGACATGGCTGGGGTCAACCCGCCGGCCTTCCCGCGCTAAGTCGCTGGTCCGTGAAAACGGGAGCTCTCGGGCTCCCGTTTTTCATTTTTCCGGCTGTAATCGCTAGACCCCTCCCTTCTTTTCGGAACTCCTGATGGACGGACAACAGCAGCACGCCGGCTCGCTCAAGCGCGGGCTGGAAAACCGCCATATCCAGTTGATCGCCCTGGGTGGCGCCATCGGCACCGGCCTGTTCCTCGGCTCCGCCGGGGTGCTCAAGTCCGCCGGGCCGTCGATGATCCTCGGCTACGCCATCGCCGGCTTCATCGCCTTCCTGATCATGCGCCAACTGGGCGAGATGATCGTCGAGGAGCCCGTGGCGGGCTCCTTCAGCCACTTCGCCCACAAGTACTGGGGCGGCTACGCGGGCTTCCTGGCCGGCTGGAACTACTGGGTACTCTACGTCCTGGTGGGCATGGCCGAGCTGACCGCCGTGGGCAAGTACATCCAGTTCTGGTGGCCCGACGTGCCCACCTGGGTGACGGCAGCGGTGTTCTTCGTGCTGATCAACTTGATCAACCTGGCCAACGTGCGGGTCTTTGGGGAGACGGAGTTCTGGTTCGCCCTGATCAAGGTGGTAGCGATCATCGGCATGATCATCCTCGGCCTCTACCTGCTGGTCTCCGGCACCGGCGGCGAGCAGGCCGCGGTGAGCAACCTCTGGAGCCACGGCGGGTTCTTCCCCAATGGCCTGGAAGGGCTGGTGATGGTCCTGGCGATCATCATGTTCTCCTTCGGGGGCCTGGAGCTGGTGGGCATCACCGCTGCCGAGGCCAGCGAGCCGAAGAAGGTGATCCCCAAGGCGATCAACCAGGTCATCTACCGCATCCTGATCTTCTACATTGGCGCCCTCAGCGTGCTGCTGATGCTATATCCCTGGGACAAGCTGCTGGAAACCCTGAACGCCGCCGGCGACCCCTACAGCGGCAGCCCCTTCGTGCAGATCTTCTCGCTGATCGGCAGTGACACCGCCGCCCACCTGCTGAACTTCGTGGTGCTGACCGCCGCGCTGTCGGTCTACAACAGTGGCGTGTACTGCAACAGCCGCATGCTCTACGGCCTGGCCGAGCAGGGCGATGCGCCGAAGGCGCTGCTCAAGGTCAACCGCCGTGGCGTGCCGGTGCTGGCCATCGGCGTGTCCGCGCTGATCACCCTGCTCTGCGTATTGGTGAACTACCTGGCGCCCAAGCAGGCGCTGGAACTGCTGATGGCGCTGGTGGTGGCGGCCCTGGTGATCAACTGGGCGATGATCAGCCTGTCTCACCTGATGTTCCGCAAGTCGCTGCAGCGCCAGGGCATCGAGCCGTTCTTCAAGTCGCTCTGGTACCCCTTCAGCAACTACCTGTGCCTGGCCTTCGTGGCGCTCATCCTGGGCGTGATGCTGCTGATCCCGGGCATCAACGTGTCGGTCTACGCCATTCCGTTCTGGCTCGCATTTATTGCGATTTGTTACTGGGTCAGGCGCTCCACCGGGGCGCGCCGGTAAAACCTGAAACGGGGGCCTCGGCCCCCGTTTTTCATGGCGTGGCGGGCGGTGACCATTCGTCCGCACGCTGACTTCCAGTTGCCCGAGTCGCTCTAACAGTCGGAAATTTCAGGACTTTCAGTGGCCGCTTGGGAAGTCGCCTCTTTATAATGCGCGGTTTTCGTCCCGAGGCTCTGCCGCGTGCCGGCATATGTGCCGGTGCCTGCCTGGCGTTTGGCGGCTACTGTTCGACACCGGGACGAAACCCTTCTCAAGGTTCAGGCGAGAGACATGACAAGAATCAGACGGGGGTTGGACCTGCCCATCGCAGGCCAGCCTGAGCAGCGCATCGAGGCTGCACGCGCCGTGCGTAGCGTGGCCGTGATCGGCTTCGACTACCACGGCATGAAGCCCACCATGCAGGTGCAGGTCGGGGACCGGGTGAAGCTGGGCCAGGCCCTGTTCGCCGACAAGAAGAACCCCGGCGTGCTCTTCACCGCACCGGCGGCGGGCGTGGTCTCGGCCATCCACCGCGGCGAGCAGCGTGTGCTGCAGTCGGTGGTGATCGATGTGGACGGCGACGACGAAGTCGTCTTCGACACCTGCCCGGACAACGCCCTGGATTCCCTTGATCCCCAGGCCGTGCGGGACAACCTGCAGCGTTCGGGCCTCTGGGCCGCACTGCGCACGCGCCCGTTCAGCCGGGTGCCGGCCGTCGATGCCGTACCCAGTTCGATCTTCGTGACCGCCCTCGATACTCACCCGCTGGCCGCCGACCCGCAGCCGATCATCGCTGCCCACGCCGCCGACTTCGAACGCGGCCTCAAGGTGCTGGCGCGCCTGGGCCGGGTGTTCCTGTGCAAGGCCGACGGGGCCAGCCTGCCGGGTGAGCAGTTGGCCGGCGTGCGCGCCGAGGCCTTCTCCGGTCCGCATCCGGCGGGTCTTCCGGGCACCCACATCCACTTCCTCGACCCGGTCAGCGCCACCAAGAGCGTCTGGCACATCGGCTACCAGGACGTGATCGCCATCGGCAAGCTGTTCGCCACCGGCCGCCTGTGGGTCGAGCGTGTCGTGTCCCTGGCCGGCCCGGTGGTGGAGAAGCCGCGCCTGCTGGCCACCCGCCTGGGGGCGAGCCTCGACGAACTGACCGCCGGCGAGCTCAAGCCCGGCGTCAACCGCGTGGTGTCCGGCTCCCTGCTGGGCGGGCGCACCTCCCGTGGCGCCTGCGCCTACCTGGGGCGCTACCACCTGCAGGTTTCCTGCCTCGCCGAAGGCAATGACCGCGAGCTGCTGCACTACCTGCGCGCCGGGGTGAACAAGCATTCGGTGCTGAACATCTTCGTGTCCAAGCTGATGGCGGCCCGCCGGTTCGCCTTCAGCACCAGCACCAACGGCAGCCCGCGCGCCATGGTGCCGGTGGGCAACTACGAGGCGGTGATGCCGCTGGACATCCTGCCCACCCAGTTGCTGCGCTACCTCATCGTCGGCGACACCGAGATGGCCCAGAAGCTGGGCTGCCTGGAGCTGGACGAGGAAGACCTGGCGCTGTGCAGCTACGTCTGCGCCGGCAAGTACGAATACGGCCCCATCCTGCGGGACAACCTCAACCGCATCGAGAAGGAGGGCTGACATGGGCCTGCGCAAATTCCTCGACCGGATCGAGCACAACTTCGAACAGGGTGGCCGCTTCGAGAAGTGGTACGCCCTGTACGAAGCGATCGACACCTTCTTCTACCGGCCGGCCAACGTCACCCGGACCACGGCCCACGTGCGCGATGGCATCGACCTCAAGCGCATGATGATCACCGTGTGGCTCTGCACCTTCCCGGCGATGTTCTTCGGCATGTGGAACGTCGGCTACCAGGCCAACCTGGTGTTCGCCCAGAGCCCGGACCTGCTGGCCGCCCAGGACGGCTGGCGCTTCGCGCTGATCGGCAGCCTGGCGGGTTTCGACCCCAACAGCCTGTGGGACAACGTCATCCAGGGCGCCGCCTGGTTCCTGCCCATCTACGCCGTGACCTTCATCGTCGGCGGCTTCTGGGAAGTGCTGTTCGCCGCCATCCGCCGCCATGAAGTGAACGAAGGCTTCTTCGTCACCTCCGTGCTCTTCGCCCTCACCCTGCCGCCGAGCATCCCGCTGTGGCAGGTGGCCCTGGGCATCAGCTTCGGCGTGGTGCTGGGCAAGGAAGTGTTCGGCGGCACCGGCAAGAACTTCCTCAACCCCGCCCTGGTGGGCCGTGCCTTCCTGTTCTTCGCCTACCCGGCGCAGATTTCCGGTGACGCCGTGTGGACGGCGGTGGACGGCTTCGCCGGCGCCACCTCCCTGAGCCTGGGCGCTGCCGGTGGCGTGGAGAACATCGTCGGTCACGGCATCACCTGGATGGACGCCTTCCTCGGCACCATCCACGGCTCCATTGGCGAGACCAGCACCCTGGCCATCTTCATCGGCGGCGGCGTGCTGCTGCTGACCCGCATCGCCGCCTGGCGCATCGTCGCCGGCGTGATGCTGGGCATGATCGCCACCAGCACGCTGTTCAACGCCATCGGTTCCGACACCAACCCGATGTTCGCCATGCCCTGGTACTGGCACCTGGTTCTCGGCGGCTTCGCCTTCGGCATGATGTTCATGGCCACCGACCC
Organism: Pseudomonas sp. FeS53a; assembly: GCF_000931385.1. Lineage (NCBI taxonomy): Bacteria > Pseudomonadati > Pseudomonadota > Gammaproteobacteria > Pseudomonadales > Pseudomonadaceae > Pseudomonas > Pseudomonas sp. FeS53a. The sequence continues at coordinate 46,057 of NZ_JYFT01000035.1, read as the reverse complement.
GGTGTCCGCCTCCATGACCAACACCGGCAAGTGGCTGTTCGGCGCGCTGATCGGCCTGATGGTGGTGCTGATCCGCGTGGTCAACCCCGCCTTCCCGGAAGGCATGATGCTGGCGATCCTCTTCGCCAACCTCTGTGCACCGCTGATCGACCACTTCGTCGTCCAGGCCAACATCAAGCGGAGGCTGGCACGCCATGGCTAACCAGAAGGAATCCACGATCCGCACCCTGCTGGTGGCCCTGGTGGTCTGCCTGGTGTGCTCCATCTTCGTCGCCGGCGGGGCAGTAGCCCTCAAGCCGGTGCAGGTGGAGAACCGCGAGCTGGACAAGCAGCGCAGCATCCTCTCCATCGCCGGCCTCGGCCAGCCGGGCATGTCCGCCAGCGAAGTGAAGGCGCTCTATGCCGAGCGCATCACCGCCAAGGTGGTGGACCTCTCCAGCGGCGAGTACAGCGACGCCATCCAGGCCGCCGGCTTCGACCCGCTGAAGGCCGCCAAGGACCCGAAGCTCTCCGACGCCCTGCCGGGTGACCAGGATATCGCCTCCATCAAGCGCCGCGAGCGCTTCACCACCGTCTACCTGGTGGAGAAGGACGGCAAGCTGGACACCCTGATCCTGCCGGTGCGCGGCTACGGCCTGTGGTCGACCCTGTACGGCTTCCTCGCCCTCAAGGGCGACCTCAATACCGTGGTCGGCCTGGGCTTCTACCAGCATGGCGAGACGCCCGGCCTCGGCGGCGAGGTGGACAACCCGAAATGGAAGGCGCTGTGGAACGGCAAGAGCCTGTTCGATGAGCAGGGCCAGCTGGCCATCCAGATCATCAAGGGCAGTGTCGAGCCCGGCTCGCCCAACGCCAGCCACCAGGTCGACGGCCTGGCCGGCGCCACGCTGACCAGCAAGGGCGTCAACAACCTGCTGCATTTCTGGCTCGGCAAGAACGGCTTCGGCCCCTTCCTGGCCAAGCTGAACAACGGGGAGGCATGAACATGGCGCAACCCACGATCCGCTCGGTCCTGCTGGACCCGATCCTGCACAACAACCCCATCGGCCTGCAGATCCTCGGCATCTGCTCGGCCCTGGCGGTCACCTCCAACCTGAAGACCGCGCTGGTGATGTCCATCGCCCTGACGCTGGTGACCGGCTTCTCCAACCTGTTCATCTCGATGATCCGCAGCCAGATCCCCAGCTCGATCCGCATGATCGTGCAGATGGTGATCATCGCCTCGCTGGTCATCGTGGTCGACCAGGTGCTCAAGGCCTATGCCTTCAGCCTGTCCAAGCAGCTCTCGGTATTCGTCGGCCTGATCATCACCAACTGCATCGTGATGGGCCGCGCCGAAGCCTTCGCCATGGCCAATCCGCCCGTGCTGTCGTTCTTCGACGGCATCGGCAACGGCCTGGGCTACAGCGCCATGCTCATCGTCCTCGGCGTGATCCGCGAGCTGTTCGGCTCCGGCAAGCTGCTGGGCTACGAGATCCTCCCGGTGATCAACGACGGCGGCTGGTACCAGCCCAACGGCCTGTTGCTGCTGCCGCCCTCGGCCTTCTTCCTCATCGGCCTGATCATCTGGGCCCTGCGCAGCTGGAAGACCGAGCAGAAGGAAGCGCCGTCCTTCAAGATCGCGCCCCAGGTATCCAACAAGGAGGCCTACTGATGGAGCACTACATCAGCCTGTTCGTGAAGGCGGTGTTCGTCGAGAACATGGCCCTGGCCTTCTTTCTCGGCATGTGCACCTTCATCGCCATTTCCAAGAAGGTGGAAACCGCCATCGGCCTCGGCATCGCCGTGATCGTGGTGCAGGCCATCACCGTGCCGGCCAACAACCTGCTCTACACCCTCCTGCTCAAGGACGGCGCACTGGCCTGGGCCGGCCTGCCGGACGTGGACCTGTCGTTCCTCGGCCTGCTCAGCTACATCGGGGTGATCGCCGCCATCGTGCAGATCCTCGAGATGCTGCTCGACAAGTACGTGCCCTCGCTCTACAACGCCCTCGGCGTGTTCCTGCCGCTGATCACGGTGAACTGCGCCATCATGGCCGGCTCGCTGTTCATGGTGGAGCGCGACTACAACCTGGGTGAGAGCGTGGTCTACGGCGTCGGTTCCGGCTTCTCCTGGGCCCTGGCCATCGCGCTGCTCGCCGGCATCCGCGAGAAGCTCAAGTACAGCGATGTACCCGAGGGCCTGCAGGGCCTGGGCATCACCTTCATCACCATCGGCCTGATGTCGCTGGGCTTCATGTCCTTTTCGGGCGTCCAGCTGTAAGGAGACGACATGCCGAGTTTCGAAATCTTCCTCGCCATTGGCATGTTCACCGCCATCGTCCTCGCGCTGGTGGTGATCATCCTCGCCGCCCGCGCCAAGCTGGTGTCCAGCGGCGACGTGAACATCGTGATCAACCGCGAGCGCACCATCACCGTCCCGGCCGGCGGCAAGCTGCTGCAGACCCTGGCAGCGCAGAACATCTTCCTCTCCTCGGCCTGCGGTGGCGGCGGTACCTGCGCCCAGTGCAAGTGCGTGGTGGAGAGCGGTGGCGGCGAGATGCTGCCCACCGAGGAGTCCCACTTCACCCGCCGCCAAGCGAAGGAAGGCTGGCGCCTGTCCTGCCAGACACCGGTGAAGCAGGACATGCACATCGAGGTGCCCGAAGAGGTCTTCGGGGTGAAGAAGTGGGAATGCACGGTGGAGTCCAACCCCAACGTCGCCACCTTCATCAAGGAGCTGACCCTGCGCCTGCCGGAAGGGGAGAGCGTCGACTTCCGCGCCGGTGGCTACGTCCAGCTGGAGTGCCCGCCCCACGAGGTGCACTACAAGGACTTCGACATCCAGCCCGAGTACCGGGCCGACTGGGACAAGTTCAACCTCTGGAAGTACGTCTCCAGGGTCGACGAGACCGTCATCCGCGCCTACTCCATGGCCAACTACCCGGACGAGAAGGGCATCGTGAAGTTCAACATCCGCGTGGCCTCGCCGCCGCCGGGCAAGGACGAGATCCCGCCGGGCAAGATGTCCTCCTGGGTGTTCAACCTCAAGCCGGGCGACAAGGTCACCGTATACGGCCCCTTCGGCGAGTTCTTCGCCAAGGAGACCCAGGCCGAGATGGTCTTCATCGGTGGCGGCGCGGGCATGGCGCCCATGCGCTCGCACATCTTCGACCAGCTCAAGCGCCTGGATTCCCAGCGCAAGATCAGCTTCTGGTACGGCGCGCGCTCCCTGCGTGAAGCCTTCTACACCGAGGAGTACGACCAGCTGGCTGCCGAGAACCCGAACTTCCAGTGGCACCTGGCGCTGTCCGACCCGCAGCCCGAGGACAATTGGACCGGCTATACCGGCTTCATCCACAACGTGCTGTTCGAGAACTACCTCAAGGACCACCCGGCCCCCGAGGACTGCGAGTTCTACATGTGCGGCCCGCCGATGATGAACGCCGCCGTGATCAAGATGCTGCTGGACCTGGGCGTCGAGCGCGAGAACATCCTGCTGGACGACTTCGGTGGTTAGACCCTTCGCCCTGCTGCTTTCGGCCAGCGTTCTCTTGGCCGGATGCGGCGACTCCCTGGAGCAGTTCGGCGGCCCGACCATGGGCAGCAGCTACTCGGTGAAGTACGTGCGCAACGCGTCCGGGCCCTCCGTGGAGCAGGCGCGGGGCGAAGTGGAGGGCATCCTCGCCGAGATCGACCGGCAGATGTCCACCTACCGTGCCGACTCCGACGTGGCGCGTTTCAACGCCCTGCCGGCGGGCAGCTGCATGGCCCTGCCGGCGCCCATGCTGGAGCTGGTGGCCTTTGGCGACAGCCTGTCCGCACAGAGCGACGGCGCCTTCGACATGACCCTGGAGCCGCTGCTCAACCTCTGGGGCTTCGGCCCGCAGTCGCGCGGGGACCAGGTGCCCAGCGCCGAGGCCATCGCCGCGGCCCGGGCCGATGTCGGCCACCAGCACCTCAAGCGCCAGGGCGACCAACTGTGCAAGGACGCCGCCGTTCAGCTGGACTTCAACGCCATCGCCGCCGGCTATGCCGTGGATCGCGTCAGCGCGCGGCTGGGCGAGCTGGGGGTGACCAGTTCCTTGGTGGAAATCACCGGGGAGATGAAGGCCGTCGGCCACAAGCCCGACGGCAGCCCCTGGCGCGTGGCCATCGAGGCACCGCGCGACGACCGCCAGGTGGCGCAGAAAATTGTTGCATTGCAGGACATGGGCATTTCCACCTCAGGCGACTATCGCAACTACTTCGAACGGGGTGGACAGCGGTATTCTCACACCCTCGATCCCACCAGCGGCGCACCCATCACCCATCACCTGGCAGCGGTCACGGTCATCGACCCGTCGGCCCTGCGTGCCGATGGACTGTCTACGCTGTTGATGGTGCTCGGCCCCGAGGTCGGCCTGGCGTTTGCCGACCGCCACGACATCGCGGCGTTCTTCGTCACCCGTGAAGGCACGGGCTTCGCCACCCGCGGCAGCCGCCGCTTCGAGCAACTGTTCCCCACGGAGGCGCACTGAACATGACCTGGCTACTGGTCTTCCTGATCATGCTGCTGGTGGTGCTGGGCATGGCCATCGGCGTGATCATGGGGCGCAAGCCCATCGCCGGTTCCTGCGGCGGCATCGCCAACCTGGGAATCGAGAAGGAATGCTCGATCTGTGGCGGCAATCGCGAAAAGTGCGAAGAGGTGAATCGCGCTGGCGATGTAGTGGACGCGGAACTCGCCTACGACGCGACCAAGCGCTAATGTGCAGCGCCATGCAGTGTGACTAAGCTGCGCGCCGAATTCGAATTGCCACGGCCGCTGGTGCCGTGGCCCTGCCGGGGGCGCTGACGATCCCCGGTCCGTGTATGAGGAGTAAGCATGGCTGTCTACAACTACGACATCGTGGTGCTGGGTTCCGGCCCGGCGGGTGAGGGTGCGGCAATGAACGCCGCCAAGGCGGGCCGCAAGGTCGCCGTGGTGGACAGCCGCCGCGAAGTCGGCGGCAACTGCACCCACCTGGGCACCATCCCTTCCAAGGCCCTGCGTCACTCCGTCCGACAGATCATGCAGTTCAACACCAACCCGATGTTCCGCCAGATCGGCGAGCCGCGTTGGTTCTCCTTCCCCGACGTGCTCAAGAGCGCCGAGAAGGTCATCGCCAAGCAGGTGGCCTCGCGCACCGGCTACTACGCCCGCAACCGCATCGACACCTTCTTCGGCACCGGCAGCTTCCATGACGAGCAGACCATCGAAGTGGTGTGCCTGAACGGCGTGGTGGAGCGCCTGGTGGCCAAGCAGATCATCGTCGCCACCGGTTCGCGCCCCTACCGCCCGGCCGACGTCGACTTCACCCACCCGCGCATCTACGACAGCGACACCATCCTCAGCCTGACCCACACCCCGCGCCGGATCATCATCTACGGAGCCGGGGTGATCGGCAGCGAATACGCCTCCATCTTCAGTGGCCTGGGCGTACTGGTGGACCTGATCGACAACCGCGACCAGCTGCTCAGCTTCCTCGACGACGAGATCTCCGACGCCCTCAGCTACCACCTGCGCAACAACAATGTGCTCATCCGCCACAACGAGGAGTACGAGCGCATCGAAGGGGTGGACAACGGCGTGGTCCTGCACCTGAAGTCGGGCAAGAAGATCAAGGCCGACTGCCTGCTGTGGTGCAACGGCCGTACCGGCAACACCGACCGCCTGGGCCTGGAGAACATCGGCATCAAGGTCAACAGCCGTGGCCAGATCAGCGTCGACGAGCACTACCGCACCGAAGTCAGCAACGTCTACGCTGCCGGTGACGTGATCGGCTGGCCGAGCCTGGCCAGTGCCGCCGCCGACCAGGGCCGCTCCGCTGCCGGCAGCGCCGTGGAGAACGACAGCTGGCGCTTCGTCGACGACGTGCCCACCGGCATCTACACCATCCCCGAGATCAGCTCCATCGGTAAGAACGAGAAGGAACTGACCCAGGCCAAGATCCCCTACGAAGTCGGCAAGGCCTTCTTCAAGGGCATGGCCCGCGCGCAGATCGCCGTGGAGCCGGTGGGCATGCTGAAGATCCTGTTCCACCGCGAGACCCTGGAAGTGCTCGGCGTGCACTGCTTCGGCTACCAGGCCTCGGAGATCGTCCACATCGGCCAGGCGATCATGAACCAGAAGGGTGAGGCGAATACCATCAAGTACTTCATCAACACCACCTTCAACTACCCGACCATGGCGGAAGCCTATCGGGTGGCGGCGTTCGACGGCCTCAACCGGCTTTTTTGAGCGGCACCGGCCGGGCGCCTGAACCGGCCGGGGAGGACCCTCTCGGGGATCCGGCCAACTGGCATTGGCCTAATCGCGAGAGCTTCTGATCAGGCAGCGCCCATGAAAAAACCGGCCCAGGTGGCCGGTTTTTTCGTTTCTGCCGTGCGCCGTAGGGCGGGCTTCAGCCCACCGCCTGCCCGGGCCTTGCTTAGCCCGGGCTTCAGCCCGGGAGCCAGGGTATTCAACGCGGCAGCGTACTCACCGCCACGCCGGGGAAGTCGGTGATGATGCTGTCGACACCGAAGTCCGCCAGGCGGCGCATCAGGGCCGGCTCGTTCACCGTCCATACCGATACGTGCAGCCCCTGCTTCTGGGCGCGCAGCAGGCGCTCCGGGGTGCACAGGGTCCAGTTCAGCGCCAGCAGGTCGCAGCCGTGGTGGGCGGCGACCTTCAGCGGGTCGAGCCAGGCATATTCCGCCACCAGCCCACGGGAGAGCTTCGGTGTCAGCCGGTTCAGCGCGCGCAGCACCTCGCGGGAGCTGGAGGTGACCGTCACCTTGTCCATCAGCCCGTAGCGCTCGGCCAGTTCCTGGATCGCCAGCACGGTACGCGCGGCGCGCACGCGGGAGGCGCTCTTTACCTCCAGCTGCCAGTGCTCGAAGTCGCAGCGCTCGAACAGCTCGGACAGGCGCGGGATGGGGCAGGGGCTGACCCAGCCCGGGCCGCCCAGGCGTGCGTCGTACTTCACCAGCTCCTCGGCGTCATGCTCCACCACCTTGCCGCGACGGCCGGTGGTGCGCTTGAGGGTCGGGTCGTGGATCACCATCAGCTCGCCGTCGCGGGACAGGTGCAGGTCCAGCTCGCAACGCTTGACGCCGTGGGACAGGCACTGCTGGAAGCTGGCCAGGGTGTTTTCCGGGCATTCGCCCTTGGCGCCGCGATGGCCGTAGATCAGGGTCACTGGGAAACCTCGGGGTTGCGGGGTTGGTGGTGGCGGACGCTGTCGATCACGCGGCCGCTCTCGAAATAGACGGAGAACTCACGGTAGTCCCAGCGGGCGATCGGCGGCTTGCCGACCGCCGGGTGCTCCTCGTCCGGGAGGCCGAAACGCTCCAGCACGGCGCGCTGCGACTCACCGCGCGCAGGCAGCGGGCTGCCGCTGTCGCCTTGCTGGCCCAGCGGGATTTCCAGGGTGTCAGCGAGGACGGGGAGGGGCAGGGCGAGGCAGAGCAGGAGCAGCAGACGCGACATGGATTCATCCTGAAGACGGGCGTTGGCGGGCCAGGCGACGGGCCTGGGCCTGTTTCTGCAGGATATGCCGGGCCAGCAACTGGCGCTGTGCGTCAGTCAGCGCTTCGAATTCGGTACCCAGTTCGTACTGGCCGTCCTCGCGCGGCTTGCAGTGGATCACTACCGCACGCAACAGCAGGCCGAGCGCCTGGGGCATCAGTACCATCTTGATCGCCAGGTGGGTGCCCTGATCCAACGGCTGTGCGGTGACGAAGCCCACGCCACCTTCGGACAGCGTCACCTGCCGGGGCGGGCCGATGTCGCGCATCAGGCTCTGGGCCACCGCCTGGCCCAGCAGGTCGATGCGCTTGTTGATCACCTTCAGGTAGCTGGCCAGGGTACGGTCGCGCTCGGCGATGTGGCGCAACAGGTGCTGGGACTCGAAGTCCATCAGGTGCAGGTCGCTGAGCAGGTTGAACAGCGGGGAAGGGTCCTGGAGGGCTTCGCCAGCCTGCGCCTGGGCACTGGAAAGCGGCATGAATTCCAGTGCGATCGTATCTTCGATACGGTAGTATTCGCGGCGGTCATCTGCGTCTTGTATCGACATGGCGAACCCATGGCTGCAGGGGTGGTCAGAGTGTAAAGCTGCTCGCCGGGCCCCGCCACAAGGACGTTCCTTTCTTCGCAAGCGAACCTTTTTTCTATGTTCAGACCGCTGCCCCTGTTCATCGGCGCCCGTTACACGCGCGCCAAGCGTCGCAGTTACTTCGTCTCGTTCATCTCCCTGACTTCCATGATCGGCCTCGCCCTCGGCGTGCTGGTTATGATCCTCGTGCTGTCCGTGATGAACGGCTTCGACCGGGAGATGCGCGAACGCGTGCTGGGCATGGTGCCCCACGCCACCATCGAATCCGCAGTGCCCATCAACGACTGGCAGGCCCTCGCCGAGCAGGTCCGGCAGCAGCCGGGCGTCGCCGCCGTGGCGCCCTACATCCAGATGCAGGGCCTGCTGACCAGCAATGGCCAGGTGCAGAAGGTGCTGGTGAATGCGGTGGACCCGGACCTCGAAGGCGCCGTGTCGATCATCGGCAACTTCATGCAGCAGGGCAGTATCCAGGACCTGCGCCCGGGCGAGTTCGGCATCGTCATCGGCGACCGCGCCGCCGCCAAGCTGGGCGTGACGATGGGCGACAAGGTCACCATCGTGCTGCCCGAGGTCTCGGTGACGCCGGCCGGGGTCTTCCCGCGCATGAAGCGCTTCACCGTGGTCGGCCTGTTCCATGTCGGCGCCGGTGAACTGGACGGCTTCCTGGCGCTGACAAACCTGCAGGACACCGCCCGTCTGCACCGCTGGAAACCCGAGCAGGTGCAGGGGCTGCGGCTCAAGCTGGACGACCTGTTCCAGGCACCGCAGATCGCCTGGCAGATCGCCGGCCAGCTCAAGGGCGAGGACTTCTACGCCCGCGACTGGACCCGCACCCACGGCAACCTCTACCAGGCCATCGGCATGGAGAAGACCATGATCGGCCTGTTGCTGCTGCTGATCGTCGCCGTGGCTGCCTTCAACATCATCTCCACCCTGGTGATGGTGGTGACCGACAAGAAGGGCGACATCGCCATCCTCCGCACCCTCGGCGCCACGCCGGGGCAGATCATGGGCATCTTCATGGTCCAGGGCACGGTGATCGGCGTGGTCGGCACCGCCATCGGCTGTGTGCTGGGCGTGCTCGCCGCCCTCAACATCAGCGCCGCCATCGACGGCCTGGAGCGCCTGATCGGCCACAAATTCCTCAGCGCCGAGGTGTACTTCATCGACTACCTGCCCTCCCAGCTCCAGCTGGAGGACGTGGTCCTGGTCTGCGGCGCTGCCCTGATCCTGAGTTTCTTCGCCACCCTTTACCCGGCCTGGCGTGCCTCCCGCACCCAGCCTGCTGAGGCGCTTCGTTATGAGTGACGTGAAAGACCGCGCGGTGCTGAGCTGCCGCAACATCGCCAAGAGCTACGAGGAGGGCCCGCAGTCCGTGCAGGTGCTCAGCGGCGTCGAACTGGAGCTGAACCCCGGCGAGCGCGTGGCCATTGTCGGCAGCTCCGGCTCCGGCAAGAGCACCCTGCTGAACATGCTCGGCGGCCTCGACGTACCCACCACCGGCAGCGTCTGGCTGGCCGGCGAAGAGCTGTCCGCCCTCAACGAACGCGCCCGTGGCCTGCTGCGCAACCGTGCGCTCGGCTTCGTCTACCAGTTCCACCACCTGCTGCCGGAGTTCACCGCCCTGGAGAACGTCTGCATGCCGCTGCTGATCGGCCGCACGCCCATCGCCGAAGCCCGCCAGCGCGCCACCGCGCTGCTGGAGCGCGTCGGCCTCGGCCACCGCCTGACGCACAAGCCGGCGGAGCTGTCCGGCGGCGAGCGCCAGCGCGTCGCCATCGCTCGGGCGCTGGTCAACAACCCGGCGCTGGTGCTGCTTGACGAGCCCACCGGCAACCTCGACCAGCACACCGCCCAGGGCATTCAGGAACTGATGCTGGAGCTGAGCCAGTCGTCGCGCACCGCCTTCCTGGTGGTCACCCACGACCCGCAACTGGCCCGGCAGATGGACCGCGTGCTGCGCCTGGAAGACGGCCGGCTGGTGGCTGCCTGACATGTTCAGACCCCTCGCCGTCTTCGTCGGGGCGCGCTACGTGCGTGCCAAGCGACGCAACCACTTCATCTCCTTCATCTCCCTGACCTCGATGATCGGGCTGGCGCTGGGCGTGCTGGCGATGATCGTGGTGCTCTCGGTGATGAACGGGTTCCAGAAGGAAATGAGCTCGCGCATCCTCGGCATGGTGCCCCACGCCACCCTGTCCGGGCCCGAACCGCTGGCCGACTGGCGCCAGGTGGCCGAGGCCGCCTCGCGCAACCGCAGCGTCACCGGCGTGGCGCCGTTCGCCGAGCTGGAGGGCATGCTCTCCTTCAAGGGATTGATGCAGCCGGTGCAGATCAACGGCATCGACCCGGCGGAAGAGCCCAAGGTTTCCATCATCGGCCAGCACATGGTGCAGGGCTCGCTGCAGGACCTGCGCCCCGGCGAGTCCGGCATCGTCATCGGCGAGATCACCGCGCGGCGCTTCCGCCTCTCCGTGGGCGACAAGCTGACCCTGATCGTCCCCGAGCTGAGCAGCGCCCCGGGCGGCATCACCCCGCGCATGCAGCGCTTCAACGTGGTGGGCGTATTCAAGGTCGGCGCTGAGCTGGACAGCACCCTGGCGCTGATCAACGTCGCCGACGCCTCCGATGTGCTGCGCCTGCCGGAAGGCACCGTGCAGCGGGTGCGCATCGCCCTCAAGGACCTGTACCAGGCGCCCCAGGTGTCCGCCGAGATCGCCCGGCAGCTGGGCGCGGGCTACCGGGCCGACGACTGGACCCACACCCAGGGCAGCCTGTTCAGCGCGATGAAGATGGAGAAGACCATGATCGGCCTGCTGCTGATGCTGATCGTCGCCGTCGCCGCCTTCAACATCATCGCCACGCTGATCATGGTGGTCTCCGACAAGCGCGCCGACATCGCCATCCTCCGCACCCTGGGCGCCACGCCCCGGCAGATCATGGCGGTGTTCATGGTCCAGGGCAGCGTCATCGGCAGCGTCGGCACCCTGATCGGCACCCTGCTCGGCGTGGTCACGGCGCTCAACGTCAGCACCTGGATCGCCGCCCTGGAACGCGCCACCGGCCTGCACATCTTCAGTTCCGACGTGTACTTCGTGGCCTACCTGCCGTCCGACCTGCAGGTGGGCGATGTGGTGATGGTCTGCGGCGCGGCCTTGCTGATGAGCTTCCTCGCCACCCTCTACCCGGCCTGGCGTGCCGCCCAGACCCACCCGGCCGAGGCCCTGCGCTACGAGTGATCCCCGCCCGGATGCCGCAGACGAAAAAACGCCGCAGTGATGCGGCGTTTTCGTTTCCCGGTGTCAGGCCCCCGTGCGCTCGCGGCGGCGACGTTGCCGCTTGCGCCAGCTGTGGGCGACCCACCAGCGCCAATAGAGCATGGTGAGCACGTAGCCCAGCGCTCCCACCAGCACACCGCAGACCAGCGAGCCCAGCAGGAAGGGTTGCCACAGGGTGGACAGCTCCTGGGTGATCCACTCCCAGGTGAGCGAGTCCGGCAGCGTGCGCGGCGCCACGCCCATCAGCCAGGCGCCCATCTTGTAGGTGCAATAGAACACCGGCGGCATGGTGATAGGGTTCGTCAGCCACACCAGCCCCACCGAGATGGGCATGTTGGCTCGCACCATCACCGCCAGGCCGGCGGCCAGCAGCATCTGCATCGGGATCGGCACGAAAGCCGCGAACAGCCCCATGGCCATCGCCCGCGAGACGGAATGGCGATTGAGGTGCCAGAGGTTGGGATCGTGCAGCAGCGTGCCGAGGAAACGCAGGGACTTGTGCTCCCTGATCGTGTCCGGGTTGGGCATGTAGCGTTTGAAGAGGTGGCGCGGCATCGGCGGTCTCGGCGGGCGGAAGCGCCGGTCATTATGCATAGCGATTCATGACACCGCCGGGACAGTTTGTGTCGATAAATGAACGAACCCGAGGCACCCGCTCAACCACGGGCCTCGGGTTCGCATCGTCTCCAGGGAGGGTAGGGGATGCGAGGTTTCTGGCTGGCCCTGGCCGGTGGGCTGCTGGCGCTGCGCTTCCTGCCGGCGCTGCCGCCCGGTTGGGTGCTGCTGGGGCTGGCGGGCATCGGCGTGGTGCTGCTGCCCTGGCGGACGCGAGCGCTGGGCGTTGCCCTGATCGGCTTCGCCTGGGCCTGTCACTGCGCCCAGGTCGCCCTCGACGACCGGCTCGACCCGGTGCTGGACGGCACCACCCGCTGGCTGCAGGGGCAGGTGGTCGGCCTGCCGCAGCAGGAGGGCGGCGTGGTGCGCTTCGAACTGGTGCCCGCTGCCATCGAAGGGCTGCGCCTGCCCGGGCGGATGCGGGTGTCCTGGTACGGCGGGCCGGAGGTGCGCAGCGGCGAGACCTGGCGACTGGCCGTCACCCTTCGCCGCCCGCGTGGCCTGGTGAACCCCCACACCTTCGACTACGAGGCCTGGCTGCTGGCCCGGCATATCGGTGCCACCGGCACGGTGAAGGCGGGCGAGCGGCTCATGGCGGCCGAAGGGCCCGGCGCCTGGCGTGACGACCTGCGCCAGGCCATCCAACAGGCCGAGGCGCGGGGGCGCAACGGCACCATCGCCGCGCTGGTGCTGGGCGACGGCTCCGGCCTCAGCAGCCGCGACTGGCGGCACCTGCAGGACACCGGCACGGTTCACCTGATGGTCATCTCCGGGCAGCACATCTCCCTGCTGGCACTGCTGCTCTACGGTGCCGTGGCCGCCCTGGCCCGGCTCGGGATCTGGCCAACGCGCCTGCCCTGGCTGCCCTGTGCCTGCGCGCTGGCCCTGGCCGGTGCCCTTGGCTATGGGGCGCTGGCCGGGTTCGACGTACCGGTGCAGCGCGCCTGCCTGATGACCGCCCTGGTGCTGCTTTGGCGCCTGCGTTTCCGCCGGCTCGGGGTGGTCACGCCGCTGTTGGCTGTGCTCTGTATCGTGCTGTTGGTGGACCCGCTGGCCTCCCTGCAGGCGGGCTTCTGGCTCTCCTTCGCAGCCGTGGCGCTGCTGGTGCTGGTGTTCGCCGGGCGGCTGGGCAGCCTGCCGGCCTGGCGCAGTGCGTGGCGGGCACAGTGGACCCTGAGCCTGGCGCTGACCCCGGCGCTGATGGCCCTTGCCCTGCCCATCAGCCTCAGCGGCCCCCTGGCCAACCTGGTGGCGGTGCCCTGGGTCAGCTTCGTCTCTGTGCCGCTGTCCCTGGCCGGCACGGCCCTGCACGCCGTGCCCGGCCTGGGGGAAGGCCTGCTGTGGCTGGCGGGGCTTTCCTTGGAGGGGCTCTTCCTTTTATTGGGCTGGATCGCCGAGGCGATGCCGGCCTGGCAGGCGCCTGCATTGGCGGTCTGGAGCTGGGGCCTGGTGCTGCTGGGCTGCCTGCTGCTGATCCTGCCGCCGGCGCTGCCCTTTCGCCTGCCGGGGCTGCTGTTGCTGGTGCTGCTGGTTTGGCCGCCCCTGCAGCGGCCCGCGCCCGGTACGGCGGATGTCCGCGTGCTGGACGTGGGGCAGGGCCTGGCGGTGCTGGTGCTCACCGAGCACCACGCCTTGCTGTATGACGCCGGCCCGCGCCAGGGCGGTTTCGACCTGGGCGAGCGGGTGGTGGTGCCGGCCCTGCGCGGGCTGGGTGTACGGCATCTGGACGAACTGCTGCTGAGCCATGCCGACAACGACCATTCCGGCGGGGCCGAGGCGGTGGTGCGCGCCCTGTCCGTGGCGCGGGTGATCAGCGGCGAGGTGGAGCGCCTGCCGCCCGGCCTCAACGCCCAGCCCTGCGAAGCCCGCCAGTGGGAGTGGGATGGCGTGCACCTGCGCACCTGGCGCTGGCCCGAGGCCCGCGACAGCAATGATCGCTCCTGCGTGCTCACCCTCGAGGCCAACGGCGAGCGCCTGCACCTGACCGGCGACCTCGGCCAGGCCGCCGAAGCCGCCTGGGTGGAGAGCGGCGAGCGCCTCGCTGCGGACTGGCTGCTGGCGCCCCACCATGGCAGCCGCAGCTCCTCCTCGGCGCGCCTGCTGCAGGCGGTGCGGCCGCGCGGGGCGCTGATCTCCCGGGGCGCGCGCAACGCCTTCGGCCATCCCCATCCCCAGGTGCTGGCGCGTTACCGTGCACTGCCGGCGGTTCTTTACGACACCGCCGAGTCCGGCGCGCTGCTGATTCGCCTGGGCACCCACGGCGAGGTGTCGGGACTGCGGAGCCAGGCACGTTTCTGGCGGGAAAAATGAGAACAGCGACGGTCGGCGGGCCGGGTGCCCTGTGCTAGAGTTGCGCGACTTTTTTCGAGGGGATTTACCACCGTGTGGGAGCTGGTCAAAGCAGGCGGCTGGATGATGCTGCCGATCATTCTGAGTTCCGTGGTCGCCACCGCCATCATCGCCGAGCGTCTCTGGACGCTGCGCAAGAACCGTGTCGCACCGCCGCAACTGCTGGGCCAGGTCTGGCGCATGGTCAAGGACAAGCAGCTCAACAGCCAGAAGCTCAAGGAGCTGCGCGCCTCCTCGCCGCTGGGTGAGGTGCTCGCCGCGGGCCTGGCCAACTCCAAGCACGGTCGCGAGATCATGAAGGAGTGCATCGAGGAGGCCGCGTCCCGCGTCATCCACGAGCTGGAGCGCTATCTCAACACCCTCGGCACCATTGCCGCCATGGGCCCGCTGCTCGGCCTGCTGGGCACCGTGTTCGGCATGATCGAGATCTTCGGCGGCTTCATGGACAACGGCATGGCCAACGCCCCGGCCCTGGCTGGCGGTATCGGCAAGGCGCTGATCACCACCGCCGCCGGCCTGATGGTCGCCATCCCCGCCGTGTTCTTCCACCGCTTCCTGCTGCGTCGTGTCGACGAGCTGGTGGTGGCCATGGAACAGGACGCCATCAAGCTGGTGGAAGTGACCCAGGGCGACCGTGAAGTGGACTTCGCAGAGGAAGGCAAAGCGTGAAGTTCCGCCGTCGGGCGGGCAACGTGGCCCGCGAGGAAGTCTTCCTCAACCTGACCTCGTTCATCGACGTCATCTTCGTGCTGCTGCTGTTCTTCGTGGTCACCACCACCTTCAGCCGCCCCAGCGAGATGAAGATCGAACTGCCCGAGGCGGTCAGCGGCACGCCCACCGAGGCCACCACCGAGAAGACCCTGGAGCTGAGCATCAGCGCCGACGGGCAATACGCCCTCAACGGCCAGGTGCTGGTGAAGAACGACCTCACCACCCTGATGAACGCCCTGGGCAAGGAATCCGGTGGTGACAACAGCCTGCCGATGATCATCAGCGCCGACGCCAAGACCACTCACCAGTCGGTGATCACCGCCATGGATGCCGCCGGCAAGCTGGGCTTCAGCAAGCTGCGCATCACCACCGTCGAGGCCCAGCCGGAGAAGCCCTGATGGCCTTCTCCGACCGCCTGCTGGAGGCCTGGTACCGGGGCCATCCCGCACTGGGCCTGCTGCGCCCGCTCGAGGCCCTCTACCGCCGCATCGCCGCCCGTCGCCGTGCCACCTTCCTGGCCGGCGAGGGCGAGATCTACCGCGCCCCGGTCCCGGTGATGGTGGTGGGCAACATCACCGTCGGCGGCACCGGCAAGACCCCGATGATCCTCTGGCTGATCGAGCACTGCCGGCAGCGCGGCCTGCGCGTCGGCGTGGTCAGCCGGGGCTACGGCGCCGAGCCGCCGCACCTGCCCTGGCGGGTCGAGGCCGACCAGAGCGCCGCCGTCGCCGGTGACGAACCCCTGCTGATCGTCCAGCGCAGCGGCGTGCCGCTGGTGATCGACCCCGACCGTTCCCGCGCCGTCCGCGCGTTGCTGGAGGAGGGGCCCTTCGACCTCATCCTCAGCGACGACGGCCTGCAGCATTACCGCCTGGCGCGGGACATCGAACTGGTGCTGATCGACGCCGCCCGTGGCCTCGGCAATCGCCGCTGCCTGCCGGCCGGCCCCCTGCGCGAGCCCGCCGAGCGCCTGGCCAGCGTCGATGCCGTGCTCTACAACGGCGCAGACGAGGGCCCAGACGGTGCCCACGGCTTCCGCCTGCGCCCCTCGGCGCTGGTCAACCTGCGCAGCGGCGAGCGCGTCGGGCTCGAACATTTCCCCCCCGGCCAGGCCCTGCACGCGGTGGCCGGCATCGGCAACCCGCAGCGTTTCTTCACCACGCTCGAGGCGCTAAACTGGCGCCCGATTCCGCATGCCTTCGCCGATCACGCCCGCTTCGGGCCCGCCGAGCTGCAGTTCAGCCCGCCGCTGCCCCTGGTGATGACGGAGAAGGACGCGGTCAAGTGCCGGGCCTTCGCCGGCGCCGACTGGTGGTACCTGGCGGTGGACGCCGTACCATCCGCCGGCTTCGTCCGCTGGCTCGATGCGCGCCTCGCCGCACTGGCGCCGGCCCGCCCCTGAAACCCGCCCCCGAGGCGGTCACCAAGGATTCCCCCATGGACCCGAAACTGCTCGACATCCTCGCCTGCCCGCTGTGCAAGGGCCCGCTCAAGCTCTCCGACGACAAGAGCGAGCTGATCTGCAAGAACGACGCCCTGGCCTTCCCCGTGCGTGAAGGCATCCCGGTGATGCTCGAAGGCGAAGCCCGCACCCTCAACGTCGATGAACGGCTGGACAAGTGATGGGCCAGGCCTTCACCGTCGTCATCCCCGCCCGCTACGCCTCTACCCGCCTGCCCGGCAAGCCCCTGCAGGACATCGGCGGCAAACCGATGATCCAGCACGTCTGGGAGCAGGCCCGTCGCAGCGCCGCCGAGCGCGTGGTGGTGGCCACCGATGATGCGCGCATCGTCGAGGCCTGCCAGGGCTTCGGCGCCGAGGTGGTGCTGACCCGCGTCGACCATAACTCCGGCACCGACCGTCTGGCCGAAGTGGCCACCCAGTTGGGCCTGGCCGGCGACGCCATCGTGGTCAACGTGCAGGGCGACGAGCCGCTGATCCCCCCGGCGATCATCGACCAGGTGGCCGCCAACCTGGCCGCCCACCCGGAAGCCGGCATCGCCACCCTGGCCGAGCCCATCGGCGAAGTGCAGGCCCTGTTCAACCCCAACGTGGTGAAGGTGGTGACCGACCTCAACGGCCTGGCCCTGACCTTCAGCCGCGCACCGCTGCCCTGGGCGCGGGACGCCTTCGCCCGGGACCGCGACAGCCTGCCGGCCGGCGTGCCCTACCGCCGCCACATCGGCATCTACGCCTACCGCGCCGGCTTCCTGCATGACTTCGTCGCCTGGGGCCCGTGCTGGCTGGAAGACACCGAGTGCCTGGAGCAGCTGCGTGCCCTCTGGCACGGCGTGCGCATCCACGTCGCCGATGCCCTGGAAGCCCCGGCTGCCGGGGTCGACACCGCCGAAGACCTGGAGCGGGTCCGCCGCCTGCTGGGGGCCTGATGCGCGTTCTCTTCGTCTGCCTCGGCAACATCTGCCGCTCGCCCACCGCCGAGGGCGTCCTGCGCGGCAAGCTGGAACAGGCCGGCCTGGCTGAGCGGGTGGAAGTGGATTCCGCCGGCACCGCCGGCTGGCACATCGGCAAGGCGCCGGACCCGCGCACCTGCCAGGCCGCCGCCAAGCGCGGCTACGACCTTTCCGCCCTGCGTGCGCGCCAGGTCAGCGCCGAGGACTTCCAGCGCTTCGACCTGGTCCTGGCCATGGACCACTCCAACCTGCGTGACCTCAAGGCCCTGCACGCCGGCCGGGGCAACGCCCCGGACCTGTTCCTGCGCCGCTACGGCCTGGCCACCGAGGAAGTGCCCGATCCCTACTACGGCGGGGAAGACGGCTTCGAGACCGTGCTCGACCTGGTGGAGCAGGCCTGCGACGGCCTGATCGCCGAGATCCGGGAGCGCCTGTGAGCCTGCAACTGCACGACAACCAGCCCCTCAAGCCCTACAACACCTTCGGCGTATCGGTGCATGCGCGCCTGTTCGCCGAGGCCCGCAACGACGACGAGGTGCGCGAAGCGCTGGCCCTGGCCGCCGAGCGCGACCTGCCGCTGCAGGTGATCGGCGGCGGCAGCAACCTGCTGCTGACCCGTGACCTCGACGCCCTGGTGCTGCGCATGGCCAGCCGTGGCATCCGCGTGCTGGCCGAGGCCGACGGACGCGTCATCGTCGAAGCCGAAGCCGGCGAACCCTGGCATCCCTTCGTGCTCTGGACCCTCGACCAGGGCCTGGCCGGGCTGGAGAACCTCAGCCTGATTCCGGGCACGGTCGGCGCCGCGCCGATGCAGAACATCGGTGCCTACGGGGTGGAGATCAAGGACGTCTTCGTCGGCCTCACCGCGCTGGATCGCCGGAGCGGCGAGCTGCGCGAGTTCGGCCTCGACGACTGCGCCTTCGGCTACCGCGAGAGCCGCTTCAAGCGCGAGGCCGGCCGCTGGGTGATCCTGCGCGTGCGCTTCGCCCTGGGCCGCGCCGCCGCCTTGCACCTGGACTACGGCCCGGTGCGTCAGCGCCTGGAGGCCGAAGGCATCAGCGCGCCCACCCCGCGTGATGTCAGCCGCGCCATCTGTGCCATCCGCAGCGAGAAGCTGCCGGACCCGGCCCAGCTCGGCAACGCCGGCAGCTTCTTCAAGAACCCCGTGGTGCCGGCCGCCCAGGCCGAGGCGCTGCGCCAGCAGTACCCCGACCTGGTGGCCTATCCCCAGGGCGAAGGCCTGGCGAAGCTCGCCGCCGGCTGGCTGATCGACAAGGCCGGCTGGAAGGGTTTTCGCGAAGGGGATGCGGGCGTCCATCGCCTGCAGGCGCTGGTGCTGGTGAACCACGGCCAGGCCACCGGTGGGGAGATCCACGCCCTGGCCGGGCGCATCCAGGCGGACATCGCCGCCCGGTTCGGGGTCGAACTGGAGATGGAACCCAACCTGCTCTGACCCCTGGCAGGCTGCGGGAATACCGACGGTGTTGAAAACGCCCGTCCGAAGGGCTCTCCCAGGTGGGAGAGCCCTTTTGCCTCAATGCAGCTTCAGCTTGCCGATGCGGTCGTTGTCCAGGCTGCCGAAGTACAGTGTGTCGCCCACCGGCTTCACCGACGTGATCATGCGCAGGTGCGTGCCGCTGGTGTCGTGCAGGCTGCGGATGATCTGCCCGTTCTCGTCCAGCGCGATCACCAGCCCGTAGGGCACCGCCTTCGGCCACAGCGCGCGGGGCAGCTTGGCGATCTGTGCCTTCAGCCAGGGCTGGGTGTGGAGGAAGTCCGCATCGGCCTTGCGCGGGGAGGGCAGGGCCACCCAGAAGGTGCCCTTGCGGTCGCCCTGCAGGTTGTCCGGCAGGCCCGGCAGGTTGTCGATGAACACGTCATGGGTCCCGGCCTTCTCGCCGCTCAGCCAGTAGCGGGTGATGCGGTAGCGGTAGGTCTCGTTCACCAGCACGAAGTCTTCCTTGGCCGACAGCGCCACGCCGTTGGCGAAGTACAGGTCCTTGAGCAGCACCTCCACCTTGCCGGTGGCCGGGTCGTAGCGCATCAGGCGGCCGTGGGGGCGGGCCTCCAGCAGGTCCAGCAGGTAGTCCGGCTGCTGGAACTTGTCCGAGGCGTCGGTGAAATAGATGCGGCCGTCGCTGGCGATGTCCAGGTCGTCGGTGAAGCGGAACGGGCCGCCTTCGGCCTCGGTGGCCAGCACCTTGATGGTGCCTTTCGGGTCGATGCTCAGCAGCCCCTTGTAGGCGTCGCCGACGATCAGGTTGCCCTGGGCGTCGAAGTCCATGCCCAGGGGGCGGCCGCCGGTCTCGGCGAAGGTTTCCAGGCGCCCGTCGGTGTCGATGCGCACCACGCGGCCGTCATGCAGGCCGGCGTAGACGCGGCCCTGGGCATCCACGGCGGTGTCTTCCGGCCCGTGCACCTGCCCCTTGGCCAGCAGCTCGGCCTTCATCAGCGTGTCGTTGGGTTCCAGCACCCCGGTCATGGTCGGCGCCGGCGGCGCATCCCAGGCCAGCGGGTCGATGGGGGAGGGGGTGAAGGCAAGGTAGAGGGTGAGCGCGAGGATCAACAGGGCCAGCAGGCCCAGCAACTTCTTCATGTCCGAATTCCCTGGCGGTGGCCCACGGGGCCTGGTTGTTGTCGGAGGCGGCTCTTTCGTGGCGTGCCGGCCGCCCCGGGGGATCGGCGCGAGGCCGAAGATCCGAGGCGGGATGCTACTGCGTCGCGGTTAGGGTGGGGAGGTTTTTTACGGACGACCCGCAAGCGGCGGCCGTTTTTCCGCCGCCAGGGGGGGCGCATTCTCGAACCGCAAAAAAACTTCACACCCCTTAACCCGTTCGCCGAACCCCCTCCGTCTACCGGTGCACAAGGACATTCCGGTCCCCCCCAGGAGAACCCGCCATGCACCCGCTCCAAGCCCTGACCCGTCGCCCCCTCGCCGCCGGTTTCGCCGCCACCCTGCTGCTCGCCCTGGCCGCCTGCTCCCAGCATGGCGGGGAGACCAGCGGCGCCGCCAGCGCGTCGCAGAAAGACAGCCTGGCCGCCAAGCCTGCCGCCATAGAGCCCAACGCCAGCTACGCGGTGATGGAGCGCAAGATGATGGCACCGGTACCGGTGGCCCCCGCACCGCTGACCGACAGCCTCCCCGGCTACCAGGACAGCTACCGCGAGCAGTACGCCAAGGTGGAAGAGAGCAGCGTCCACGCCGTGGCCGCCGAGCCGGTCTCCACCTTCAGCATCGACGTCGACACCGGCGCCTACGCCAACGTACGGCGCTTCCTCAACGGTGGGAGCCTGCCGCCCAAGGAGGCGGTGCGCCTCGAAGAGATGGTCAACTACTTCCCCTACAACTACCCGCTGCCCAAGGGCAACGTGCCGTTCGGCATCGACACCGAACTGGCCCGCTCGCCGTGGAACCCCGAGGCGCGCCTGCTGCGCATCGCCATCAAGGCCTCCGACACCCAGGTCGCACGCATTCCCCCGGCCAACCTGGTGTTCCTGGTGGACGTCTCCGGCTCCATGGACCGTCGCGAAGGCCTGCCCATGGTGCAGGGCACCCTGAAGCTGCTGGTGGACCAGCTGCGCCCCGAGGACCGCGTGTCCCTCGTCACCTACGCCGGCGAAGCCCGCGTGGTGCTGGAGTCCACCCCGGGCAACGAGAAGGAGAAGATCCGCGCCGCCATCGACCAACTGGCCGCCGGGGGCTCCACCGCCGGCGAGTCCGGCATCCAGCTGGCCTATGCTCAGGCGCGCAAGGGCCTGATCAAGGACGGCATCAACCGCATCCTCCTGGCCACCGACGGTGACTTCAACGTCGGCATCAGCGACTTCGACAGCCTCAAGGCCCTGGCCGAGGAGAAGCGCCGCACCGGCATCTCCCTCACCACCCTCGGCTTTGGCGTGGACAACTACAACGAACACCTGATGGAACAGCTGGCCGACGCCGGCGACGGCAACTACGCCTACATCGACAGCCTGCGCGAAGCCCGCAAGGTGCTGGTTGACCAGCTCAGCTCCACCCTCCAGGTGGTGGCCAAGGACGTGAAGCTGCAGGTGGAATTCAACCCCGCCCAGGTCAGCGAATACCGCCTGCTGGGCTACGAGAACCGTGCCCTCAAGCGCGAAGACTTCAGCAACGACAAGGTCGATGCCGGCGAGATCGGCGCGGGCCATACCGTCACCGCGCTGTACGAGATCGTCCCGGCCGGCGGCAAAGGCTGGCTTGAGCCGCTGCGTTACCAGCCGGCCGCACCGGCGGCCGGCAAGGCCGGCGAGCTGGCCTGGCTGCGCATTCGCTACAAGGCGCCGGGTGCCGACACCAGCCGCCTGCTGGAGCAACCCATCGCCGCCGTCGACGCCCGTCCCATCGCCCAGGCCAGCGACGACCTGCGCTTCGCCGCCTCGGTCGCCGCCTTCGCCCAGCAGCTCAAGGGCGCCCGCTACACCGGCCAGTTCGGCTACGCCGACACCCTGGCCCTGGCACGTGGCGCGCGCGGCGATGACCCCTACGGCCTGCGCAACGAGTTCGTGCAACTGGTGGAACTCGCGCAAAGCCTGCAAAATCCGGCCTCCAACCCGGTACGGACCGAGTGACTTGAGCGACACCATCACGGATGACGACGCCGCCCTGCTGCGGCGTTACCGACGCGGCGATGCCGAGGCCTTCGGCGTGCTCTACGCACGCCATCGCCTCGGCCTCTACCGTTTTCTCTGCGGCCTGTGCGGCGACAGCTCGCTGGCCGAAGAGATCTTCCAGGAGACCTGGCTCAGCCTGGTGCGCAGCGCCAGCGAGCAGCGCGAGGCCGTGGCCTTCCGCACCTGGCTCTACCAGATCGCCCGCAACCGCCTGATCGACCATTGGCGCAAGCACGGACGGCTGCAGGGCAAGGTGGAGGCCTTCGACGAGCAGGCCCATGCCGACCTGCTGCCGAGCGAGGAGGCCGACGGCCCCGAGGCCCAGCTGAGCCTCAGCCGCGACCGCCAGCGCCTGCAGGCCGCCCTGGACGAACTGCCCGGCGAGCAGCGAGAAGTCTTCCTGCTGCGCGCCCATGGCGACCTCGAACTGCACGAGATCGCCGAGATGACCCGCACACCCGCCGAGACGGTGAAGAGTCGCCTGCGCTATGCCCTGCAGAAGCTGCGCCGGCTGCTGGCCGACCCCGCCGCCGAGGAGATATCCGCATGAACCAGGACCAACGCAGAGAGGACGAGCTGGAGCGGCAATTGCTCGCCCACTTCCGTGCCCACGGCGAGGGCGAGCCCTCCGCCGAGCTGGATGCACGCATCCTCGCCGCCGCCCGCGAGGCCGTACGCCCGCCGGCGCCGAGCCTGGGCCAGCGCCTGCATGCCTGGCTGTTCGGCCCCGGTGGCCGCCAGCGCTGGTCGGTGGCCTTCGCCGGCCTGGCCTGCCTGGGCGTGGGCGTCAGCCTGACCTTCCAGAACCTCGACCGGCAGCCGCCGGAGTACGCCGTCGCCCCTGCACCGGCCATGGCTCCAGCCGCCCCGGCGCCCCTGGCCCGCAGCGCTCCCGACCCGGATGCCGGCTACAGCGCCGAGCCGGCTGCGCCGCCGATGCAGGCCTTTTCCGCGCCCGCGCCGGCGGCGGAGATGAAAAAGGCCGCGTCCCAGTTCGAGTCCGCCCCGGTGGCCGCGCTGGCCGACAGCGCCACTGCCGATGCGCGGATCGCCGAGCAGGCCCGCCTGGCCGCCGACGAGGCCTTCCCGCCCGCCGCCAAGCTGGCCAAGCCCGTAGCTGCGCCCCTCGAACCGGCCCTGCAGCAGGGCCTGCGCGAGGTGCTGGAGTTGCGACGCCAAGGCCAGGCCAAGGCCGCCGACGAGCGCCTGGAGGCCCTGCGCAAGGCCTACCCCCGGCAGGACCTG
The DNA here is from genome assembly GCF_000931385.1 of Pseudomonas sp. FeS53a. Lineage (NCBI taxonomy): Bacteria > Pseudomonadati > Pseudomonadota > Gammaproteobacteria > Pseudomonadales > Pseudomonadaceae > Pseudomonas > Pseudomonas sp. FeS53a. The sequence continues at coordinate 22,718 of NZ_JYFT01000035.1, read as the reverse complement.
GACGCCCTGCTGAAGGCCCTGGAGCCTTCCCCGGCGCCCTGATGGTCGCGACTTGCCGCCTGTGTCACGCCAGGGTGACGGTCGATCCGTCACCCTGTGACGCCCGCGCAGGAGCCTGACATGCCCCCCGTTCCCGAATCCGACGCCCCGACCGAGAGCCTGCCGCGCCTGTTGCTGGGGCTCGTCTGGCAACTGGCGGTGCTGGTGCTTCCGATCCTGCTGGTGGCCAGCCTGCCCTTGGCCGGTGCGGCCGCAAGCGTGGTGGGGCTGGCCCTGGTGCTGATCGTCGTCGCCCGCTGGCCGCGCATCGGCAAGGGCGTCAGCAGCCTGCTCACCAGCGCCGTGATCGGCGCCGCCTTCAGCCTGGGAGCCACGCTGCCCGGCTACTGGGGCATCGGCGCCGGCGTGCTCTGGGTGTTCATCGGCCTGGCCAGCGCGGCGACCCTGGAGCGTCGCCTGGGCCTGGCCAGCGCCCCGGTCACGGCCGAACCCATCGGCCCGGTGGCCACGGGCGCCCGGGGCACCAGCGCCTGGGGCGGCGGTGAGCTGCTCACGCCGGAAGGCGAGCCGGTGCGCACCCTGGGCTGGGGCGAGATCGCCATGGGCGGGCCGGTGTACACCGATTACCTGATGCCTGACGGCGTGTTGCTGGAGGGCCTGGGCAGCTCGGCCCGCTTCTCCGACGACGGCCGCTACTTCGCCGCGCCGATCCCCTCGCGCGGCGCCTGGTCGCTGGCGGTGTTTGATCGCCAGCTGCGCCGGCTCTACCACTGCGCCAACGACGCCTTCTGGGAGCTGGATGCCTTCAGTGGCGGCGAGCTGCGCGGTCGCCACAGCCCGCTGGTGTCGGACCAGGGCTACCGCCTCAGCCTCGAAGCCGTGCTGCGCGAGGCGACCTGCGAGGACTTCGTCGCCATCGGCGACCTCTGGCTCGCTCCCGGTTGGGCCGAGAGGCAGCAGCAGGCCGTGCTGGACCTCTCGCCCCCCACCGGCCCCCATCGCCTGCGCGGCGAACCCTGGCTGCCGGAGCGACTGCGCGAGCGTGACGATCCGCTGCTGCCGCTGCGCTACCCCAGCTACCAGCTGTGGCTGGACGACGCCCCCACCGGGCTGCTGCTGCCCGACGACGCGCGCCCCGTGTGGCGAGCCGACGGCCTGGCCTTCGCCTGCCGCCTGCGCGACACCGCCCAGGAACGTCCCTGGCCATGCCCTGTCCGGGTCTGGGAAGCCGGGCCGGGCTGGCGCACCCTGGACGACTGGCAGCCGCGGGAGGATGAGCCGCGCCTGATGCTCGAAGCGCCGCTCGCGCTGGAGCCGACCCACCTGGTCATGCAGGCCCGCTTCGACCTCCCCGAACTGGACCAGATGGAGCATGGGAACGCCGTGCACCACATCTTCAACGAGGAACTCGAACGCCTGGCCGGCTTCGACGCCTGGGGCCGCGCCGTGCCGGGTTTGCGTGCTGCCACGCGGCTGGAGCTGCTGTACCCCCTCGGCCGGGGCACGCCGGTGATGCAGGCCGACCTGCGCCTGGCACCGCTGGCCGATGGCCGCCGCCCGTTGCTGGAGTGGCAGCGGGAGAGCGCCGACGGGCTGCGGGCCGCCTACCGCTGCCGCATCGGTGAGTGGGTGCTGGAGGGCGAGTGGTGCCTGGATCACCGTGTTTCCGCCTGCGGTCGCTACCTCGCACTGGTGGCGTTCGCCGAAGCCCCGGCCGTACCCCATCGCCTGGTGGTGGCGGACGTGCCGGCCCGTCGCCTGCTGGGCATCGACCTCGGCCTGCCCCTGGCACGGCTGATGGATTTCCAGGACGGCATCGTCGAACTGGCCGTGGTGACCGGACGCCTGGCCGACACGCGCACGGCCACCCCGTTGCAGACCATCGACCAGCCGCCACCCCCGGTGGCGAGCGCTGCGGATTTCCTCACGCGCCGGGAGGGCAGCCAGCTCTGCTATGCCCTGCGCCGCCTGCGTGTGGGCGCGGCGCTCGAACCGCTGCCCGACTGGCGCCCGCTGAGCCAGCCGCCCGCTTCCAACGCCTACGGCGACTTCGTGCTGCCGGCGCCCGCCGGTGGCAATGCGGCCTGGCTGTTCGGCAGCCGCACCGCCTATGGCGGCGCCTACCTGCATGAGCGCCTGCCGCGCCAGGGTGGGTACCTGCTTACCGCCTGCGGTTGCGCCCTGGCCGATCTCGCCCCGGCCATGGCCTGGTCGGCGGACGGCCGCTACCTGGCCCTGACACGCCATGACGACGGCGAGTGGCACCTGCTGGTGCTGGACACCTTCGCGCACCGGCTCCACCCCTGGCCCGACCCCATCGGCCCGATGCCGCGTTTCGAAGGGTTCAGCGGTGGGGCGTTGCATTGGCGGAACCACCCGTACCACGACGACGTCGCAGAAGAGGCTGGCGAGCCTCGACACCTGCCCCTCGACGCCCTCCTGGGCGTCGCCCCCGAGGCGCTGGAGGCCGTGGACGGCCTCTGGCTGCCACCTTCCGAGCGCCTCCGTGCTGCCCAGTGGCGGCGCCTCGATACCGCCCATCTCGACCCCTGGAGACCCCAATGAGCGAGAGCATCCTCTCCCACGCCCTGACCATGCAGGTTCTCGGTTACATCGGCCTGGTACCGCTGATCATCGCCTGGCTGGCCGGCATCGCCCTGTCCGTCCGCTACTGGCGCGAGCGCCCCCGGGCCGCCCGCTTCTGCCTGGCCAGCATGGGCGTGATGCTGGCCTGGACCCTGCTGCAGCAGGTGCTTTACCTCACCGTCTACCTGTGGGCCGAGGACATGGAGGCAGCGCGGGTGAGCGTGGTCTTCAGCGGCATCAGCGCCATCGGCGGGCTGGTCCATACCCTGGGCTTCGGCCTGCTGCTGGTGGCCGTATTCACCGGCCGTGAAGCCGCCCGCGAATGAAGCAGGGTTGCCAGTGTCCGCCTGGCGCGCCAGCATGGCGCACATCTCACCCTGCGGTAGCCGCTCCATGACCCGAATCCTGCTGCCTGCCCTGTTCCTTGGCTTCTGCGCATCGACCCTGGCCAGCCCGGCCCCGGTGGCCCCCCGGGTGGACGCCTGGCCTGGCCTGGTGGCCATGCCCGCCGTGAGCCCCGGCAACGCCTGCGCAGAGGCCTCTACGCAAGCCAAGCCGAAGCCCAAACCCAAGCCCGCCACCCCCAAGCCAAAACCGAAGCCCACGCCCGCCAAGCCCAAGCCGTCCAAGGTGGAGCAGGTCAAGCTGCGCGAGCCGAAGCTCGACCTGAGCCTGCCCAAGCACCTGGTGGACGAACTGGAACCGCGGGTGAAGCAGGAGCAACACTCCGACCGGCCACTGCTGCCGCCGATGTTCGTGGAGAAGCCGCCGGAGCAGAGCCCCTACCAGCTCAACGGCAAGCTCATCACCAACCAGCGGGAAGAAGACTACTTGCGCTCCGTGGAGGGCGCCGAGCTGCAGATCGAGTTCAAGCAGTAGCCCGGCTGGCGCTCATGGCGAGAAGGCAACGGGGTGAGCCGGGCTCACCCCGTGGAGCAGCCTCAGAAGCGGTACTCGCCGCTCTGGATCGCTGCATGCAGGTCGGTGTCCAGGGGGCGGAAGGCCGGTTCCCCCGGTAGCCGCACATAGAGCGGCTCGTTGACCTGGGTGGGGTCGAAGCCGGCCTTCTTCAGGTCGGTCTTCTTGTACTTGAAGGTGCCGGTGGTCTCGATCTCGTCCAGTAGCCGCAGGAACAGCGGGGCGGCGTAGGGCGGCAGCTCGCGGTCCAGGTGCTCGGCCACGGCGGCGGCGTCCAGGTCCGCGTCGGGGCTCAGGCGCAGGGCCGCCATGCCACAGCGGCCGTTGGTGCCGGGAATCTCCACGCCGTAGACCACCGCATCCTCCACCCCGTCGAACACCCCCAGCACGCTTTCCACCTCGGTGGTGGAGACGTTCTCGCCCTTCCAGCGGAAGGTGTCGCCCAGGCGGTCGACGAACTGCGCGTGCTTGCAGCCGATGTCGCGCATCAGGTCGCCGGTGTTGAACCAGGCATCGCCCTTCTTGAACACGTTGCGCAGGATCACCGCCTCGCTCTTGGCCGGGTCGGTGTAGCCGTCGAAGGGCCACTTCTCGCTGATCTCGCTGATCAGCAGGCCCGGCTCGCCCTTGTCCACCTTGGTCAGGAAGCCCTTGTGGTCGCGCACCGGGCAGTCGTTCTCCAGGTCGTAGCGGACGATGGCGTAGGTGGCCGGGGAGAAGCCCACGGTGTTGTCGAAGTTGAAGACGTTGGTGAAACCGATGTTGCCCTCGCTGGAGGCATAGAACTCGGTGACGCGCTGGATGCCGAAGCGGGTCTTGAACTCGTCCCAGATGGCCGGGCGCAGGCCGTTGCCGATCATGCTGGTGAGGGTGTTGTCCTTCTCCTCGGGGCAGGGCGGCTGGTTCAGCAGGTAGCGGCACAGCTCGCCGATGTAGCCGAAGCAGGTGGCCTGGTAGCGCGCCACGTCCTTCCAGAAGTTGCTGGCGGAAAACTTGCGGCGCAGGGCGATGGCCGCGCCACCGGCCAGCACCGAGGCCCAGCTCACGGTCACGGCGTTGTTGTGGTAGCAGGGCAGCGTCAGGTAGAAGACGTCGCGGTCGGTGAGCCCCAGCCCGGAGTGGCCGAAGCCGCCGTAGGCCTTGATCCACTTGCCGTGGCTGAGGATCGAGGCCTTCGGCAGGCCGGTGGTGCCGGAGGTGTAGATGTAGAAGCAGGCGTCCTTCAGGCGCACCCGCCCGGTGTCCGCCGGGTTCTCCGCACTGTGCTCGCCGGCCAGGCGCATCAGGTTGGTCCAGCCGCGCGGGGCCTGTCCGGCATCGCGGCGGGTGTCCAGATCGTCGGCCACCCAGTAGCGCCGGGCGCCGGCGGTCTCCAGTTCCGCCTCCACCTCCTCGAAGGCGCTGCGCAGCTCTTCGCCGACCACATGGTGGCCGGCCTTCACCAGGTTGAGGCTGTGGGCGAGCACCTTGCCGCGCTGGGTGGTGTTGACCAGCGCGCCGATGCCGCCCAGCTTGGCCACCGCCGCCAGCACCGCGAGGATCTCGATGCGGTTCTCCAGCATGATCGCCACCACCTTGCCGGGGCCCACGCCCTCGGACTTGAGCGCGTGGGCGATGCGGTTGGCCCAGGCATTGAACTCGGCGTAGGTCAGGCTGCGCGTCTCGTCCATCACCGCCGGCCGCTGCGGATAGCGCGCCGCCGCCCGCTCCAGGGCCCAGCCCAGGGAGAGCGTCTTGTCGCGGTTGCGGATCCCGGTGAAGTAGAGGCCCAGCAACATGCGGGGCACGCGGTTGAGGTTCGCCGGCAGGCGGGCGAGGAAGCGGAACGGGGAGATCAGGTCGGCCTGGGTCATGGTTCTCGCACTTCAGTCTTGTTGTTCTGACCACCTTCGCGGGGTGGGAATAGGCGCCACCGGCGAATCTAGACGCGTTTCCGGCGCATGCACTTGGCCCGCGCGCGGAGGAGGGCGGGCAGTTCGGCAAATACCGGGGGTGTGGTTCAGGTGCGGTGCCCAGGGAGGCGAAGTGCGGCGCCGTGCGCGGGTGTGCGCACGGCGCGTGGCGTGGCTCAGTCGACGAACAGGTCCGGGATGAGGCTGCCGCCCTCGGGGTCGAAGCGGTAGTGCTCGAACTCGGTCTGGCCCTGTTCGCGGAGGATCTCCTCGTCCACCAGCAGGCGCCCGGTGATGCGGCGGCCTTCGCTGGAGAGGATGGCGTGGGCGGCGTCGGCCATGATCGCCGGGGTGCGGGCGCGCTTGAAGGCGTCGCGGCTGCCCAGTTCGAACTCGATGGCGGCGGTGGCGATCATGGTCTTCGGCCACAGCGAGTTGACGCTGATGCCGTAGCGCTTGAACTCCTCGCTCATGCCCAGGGTGAGCATGCTCATGCCGTACTTGGTGACGGTGTAGGGGCCGTGCTGGGCGAACCACTTGGCGTCGAGGTTCAGCGGCGGGGACAGGTTGAGGATGTGGCCGTTGCCGCTCTGCTTGAGGTAGGGCAGGGCGGCCTGGCTGCAGACCATCACCGCGCGGGTGTTGATCTGGTACATCAGGTCGAAGCGCTTGGGTTCCAGGCGCTCGACGCCCACCAGCTTGATGGCGCCGGCGTTGTTGACCAGGGCATCGATGCCGCCGAAGTGCTCGGCGGCCTGGGCCAGGGCATCGCGTACGGCGGCTTCGTCGCGCACGTCCAGTTGCAGGGGCAGGGCCCGGCCGCCGGCCGCTTCCACTTCCGCGGCGACGCTGTGGATGGTGCCTTCCAGCTTGGGATGGGGCTCGGCGCTCTTGGCGGCGATGACGATGTTGGCGCCATCGGCGGCGGCCCGCAGGGCGATCTCGCGGCCGATGCCACGGCTGGCACCGGTGATGAACAGGGTCTTGCCGGAAAGGGACATGGGGGTGCTCCTGTTGGTGTTGTCGGGTTCCTGGCTACTCAACCTAGTCGAGTCGCGCGGTTCGAGCGGTTGTTCAGTCGGCGGCTTCGACCTCCACCAGCACCTGGCGGCTCTTCACCTGGTCGCCGGCGCTGACCTGCACGCGGCGGACGGTGCCGTCCATCCCGGCCTTGAGGGGGTGTTCCATCTTCATGGCCTCCAGCACCACCAGCAGTTGGCCCTTGGTGACCGGGGTGCCTTCCTCCACCAGCACGTCGACGATGGCGCCGTCCATGGGCGCCTTGACGGTGCCGGAGGCGGCGCTGGCCTGGCCGCCGGCGGGTTCGTGGGTGACGTCCTGCAGTTCGATGCTGCCCTGGTGGCCCTTGAGCCACAGGTGCTCGCCGTCGTGGTGGTAGGCGAGGCGGCGGCGGATGCCGTCCAGCTCCAGGGTGGCCCAGCGGCCGTCGCAGGTCAGCAGGCTTACGGCGACGGACTGCCCGGCGGCCTGGACCTGCAACTGCGGTTGCGGGCCGCTGGCGCGGACGTCCAGCAGGACTTCGTGCTTCTGCTCGCCCTGGCGCAGCACCAGGCGCCAGGGCGCGCTGCCGGCGTTGCGCCAGCCGGCGAGGCCGGCCTGGTGGGCGCGGGATTCGGCGGAGGCCTGGTAGAGCAGAGTGGCTGCGGCGGCCAGCTCCGCGGCCGGTAACGGCTGCGGGGCCAGGCTCGGGTCGGCGGCGAAGTGTTCGCCGATGAAGGCGGTGGTGGCGTGGCCGGCGGCGAATTCGGGGTGGGCCAGCAGGTTGGCGAGGAACCGCTGGTTGCCCTTGACCCCCAGCAGCACGCAGTCCTCCACGGCGCGGATCAGCTTGCGCCGGGCTTCGTCACGGGTGGCGCCCCAGGCGATCACCTTGGCCAGCATGGGGTCGTAGAAGGGCGTCACCGGCTGGCCTTCCACCAGGCCATGGTCGATGCGCACGCCGGCACCGCTGGCGGGTTCCCAGCGCAGCACGTCGCCGGTCTGCGGCAGGAAGCCGGCGGCCGGGTCCTCGGCGTAGAGGCGGACTTCCATGGCGTGGCCGTCGAGGCGGATGTTGTCCTGGGCCAGCGGCAGGGCTTCGCCGGCGGCGACGCGGATCTGCCAGGCCACCAGGTCGAGCCCGGTGACCAGTTCGGTGACCGGGTGCTCCACCTGCAGGCGGGTGTTCATTTCCAGGAAGTAGAAGCGGCCTTCGGCGTCCAGCAGGAACTCCACGGTGCCGGCGCCCAGGTAGTTCACCGAGGCGGCCGCCTTGACGGCCGCTTCGCCCATGGCCTGGCGCAGGGACGGTGTCATCACCGGGCAGGGGGCTTCTTCCACCACCTTCTGGTGGCGGCGCTGCACCGAGCAGTCGCGCTCGCCCAGGTAGAGGATGTGGCCGTGGCGGTCGCCGAATACCTGGATCTCCACATGGCGCGGCTGGATCACCGCGCGTTCGAGGATCAGCTCGCCGCTGCCGAAGGCGTTCTGCGCTTCCGAGCGCGCGGTGCGGATCTGCGCCGCCAGCTCGCTCGCCTCGTGCACCAGGCGCATGCCACGCCCGCCGCCGCCGGCGCTGGCCTTGATCATCAGCGGGTAGCCGATGCGCTCGGCCTCGTGGGCGAGGGTGGCGTCGTCCTGATCGGCGCCTTCGTAGCCGGGGATGCAGGGCACGCCGGCTTCGAGCATGGCGATCTTGGACAGGCGCTTGCTGCCCATCAGATGGATGGCCTCCACGGTGGGGCCGATGAAGGTGATGCTGGCGGCCTCGCAGGCCTGGGCGAAGGCGGCGTTCTCGGAGAGGAAGCCGTAGCCCGGGTGCACCGCATCCGCGCCGGTGCGCCGCGCAGCGTCGAGGATGGCCTCGACGCACAGGTAGGACTGGCCCACCGGTGCCGGGCCGATGCACACGGCTTCGTCGGCCAGCTGCACGTGGCGCGCGTCGCGGTCGGCCTCGCTGTACACGGCCACGGTGCGGTAGCCCAGGTCGTGGGCGGTGCGCATCACCCGACAGGCGATCTCGCCCCGGTTGGCGATCAGGATCTTGTTGAATGCGGGCATCTTCGTGCTCCTGCTGGGGGACCGGAGGGCGTCCGGGATCCGGGCTGTTTGCGTTCGGTGTTGCCGGTGGATCGGGTTGGGGTGATCCGCCTGTGGTGTTCGATGTTGCGGTGGATGTGAAGAGCGACATCCACCCTACGGGTGCTTCGGTGTTGCGTGGGGATCGGGTTGGGGTGATCCGCCTGTGGTGTTCGGTGTTGCGGTGGATGTGAAGAGCGACATCCACCCTACGGGTGCTTCGGTGTTGCGTGGGGGCGGGCGTAGGGTGGATCGCGCTCTATCGATCCACCGCCTGGGCTCACTGGGCCCAGGTCGGTTTGCGCTTCTGCACGAAGGCCAGGGTCCCCTCGGTGCCTTCGGTGCCGGTGACGGCTTCGGCGAACCAGGCGGCGGCGTCGTCCAGCAGCGGGCCCAGCTCGCGTTCCTCGGTGGCCAGCAGCAGCGCCTTGGTACGGGCGTTGGCGCCGGGGGCGCAGCGGCGCACCTGGTCGAGGGTGTCGGCCAGGCGCTGGTCCAGGGCCGCTGCGTCGGCCTCGGCGCTGTGCACCAGGCCCAGGCGCAGGGCCTCGCGGCCGTCGAAGCGGGCGGCGGTGAGGGCCAGGCGGCGGGCCTGGGTGAGGCCGATGCGCTTGACCACGAAGGGCGCGATCTGTGCCGGGAGGATGCCGAGGCTGGTCTCCGGCAGGCCGAACTGGGCGCTTTCGGCGGCCAGGGCGATGTCGGACACGCAGGCCAGGCCGAAGCCGCCACCGAGCACCGCGCCTTCCAGCACGGCGATCACCACCTGCGGCTGGGCCTGGGCCTCTTCCAGCAGGCGGCCGAAGGCGCGGTTCAGGCGCTGGTAGGCCTCACCGCCGGTGGCGCGGGCGCTGGCCATGTCCTTGATGTCGCCGCCGGCGCAGAAGTGCCCGCCGGCCCCGCGCAGCACCAAGGCACGCACCTCGGGCGCCTGGCGCGCGGCGGCGAGCACCGCGCGCAGCTCTTCCACCATGGCCAGGCTCATGGCGTTGCGGCTCTCCGGGCGGTTGAGGGTGATGTGCAGCACGCCGTCAGCGGGCTCCAGCAGCAGGGTCTCGGTGTTCGGCAGTTCCATGGTCACCCCCGTCTCAGTCTTTCTTCTTGCCCGGCAGGATGCCCATCAGCTTGCAGATGATGCCGAGCATGATCTCGTCGGCACCGCCGCCGATGGACACCAGGCGGGTGTCGCGGTAGGCGCGGGAAATGTGGTTGTCCCACATGAAGCCCATGCCGCCCCAGTACTGCAGGCAGGCATCGGTGACCTCGCGGCCCAGGCGCCCGGCCTTGAGCTTGGCCATGGAGGCGAGGCGGGTGACGTCCTTGCCCTTCACGTACATTTCGGTGGCCTGGTAGACCAGGGCGCGCAGGCATTCCACCTCGGTCATCAGCTCGGCCATGCGGAAGTGGATGACCTGGTTGTCGATCAGCGCGTTGCCGAAGGTCTTGCGTTCCTTGCAGTAGTCGATGGTGGCGTCGATGCAGTGCTCCAGGCCCTTGATCATGTTGGCGGCGCCGAACAGGCGCTCTTCCTGGAACTGCAGCATCTGCATCATGAAGCCGGCGCCTTCGTGGCCGATGCGGTTGCGCTGCGGCACGCGGACGTTGTCGAAGAACACCTGGGCGGTCTCGGAGCTGCGCATGCCGAGCTTGTCCAGGTGCGGGCTGAGGGTGATGCCGGGGGTGTTCATCGGCACCATGATCAGCGACTTGTTGACGTGGGGCTTGTCGTCGGAGGTGTTGGCCAGCAGGCAGATGAAGTCGGCGGACGGGGAGTTGGTGATCCACATCTTGCTGCCGTTGATCACGTAGTCGTCGCCGTCCTTGCGAGCGGTGGTCTTGAGCCCGGCGACGTCGGAGCCGGCACCCACCTCGGAGACGCCGATGCAGCCGACCATCTCGCCGGCGATGGCCGGGCGGAGGAACTCTTCGCGCAGCTCGTCGGAGCCGAAGCGCGCCAGGGCCGGGGTGCACATGTCGGTCTGCACGCCGATGGACATGGGGATGCCGCCGCAATGGATGGTGCCGAACTCTTCGGCGGCGACGATGGAGTAGCTGTAGTCCAGGCCCATGCCGCCGAATTTCTCCGGCTTGGAGATGCCCAGCAGGCCCAGCTCGCCGGCCTTCTTGAAGATGTCGTGGATGGGGAAGCGGCCGTCCTTCTCCCACTGGTCGACGTGGGGGTTGATCTCCTTGTCGACGAAGTTGCGGACGGTACGGCGGAGTTCTTCGTGTTCCTGGGTGAAGATCATTGTTGTTGTTCTCCGTGAGTAAGCCGTTGGGGGTGCGCCAGGCGCACCGTGAGGGTTCTCAGAAGCGAGCCACGCCGAAGCGGTTGGTCTTCAGGGGCCGGGCCTCGGCCTCGGCGCAGATGTCCAGCAGGTAGCCCAGCAGCTTGCGGCTGTCGCGGGGGTCGATCAGGCCGTCGTCCCACAGGCTGGCGGTGCCGTAGAGCGCGGTGGACTGGCTGTCGAGCTTCTGCGCGGTCATCTGTTCCAGCATGTCGAGCATCTTCGGGTCGGCCTCCTTGCCCTCCTTGGCGTGTTTCTCCTCGGTGACGATGCGCAGCACCTTGCCGGCCTGGGCGCCGCCCATCACGGCGGTGCGGCTGTTGGGCCAGGCGAAGATGAAGCGCGGGTCCAGCCCACGGCCGCACATGGCGTAGTTGCCGGCGCCGTAGGAGCCGCCCACCACCAGGGTGAGCTTGGGCACGCTGGCGTTGGCCACGGCCTGGATCATCTTCGAGCCGTGCTTGATCACCCCCAGCTGCTCCGACTCGGTGCCCACCATGAAGCCGGTGGTGTTGTGCAGGAACAGCAGCGGGGTGTTGCTCTGCTCGCAGAGCTGGATGAACTGCGCGGCCTTGGCGGCGCCGCGCGGGGTGATCGGGCCGTTGTTGCCGATCAGCCCGCAGGGGCGGCCCTCGATGCGCAGGTGGCCGCAGACGGTCTGGCTGTCGAACTCGTTCTTGAAGTCGAGGAATTCGGAACCGTCGGCGATGCGGGCGATGATCTCGCGCACGTCGTAGGGCTTCTTCGGGTCCGCCGGCACCACGCCCAGCAGCTCGTCGGTGCTGTACAGCGGCTCGCGCCAGGTGGGCTTCGCCGGGGCCGGCAACTGGGCGTTCCAGGGCAGCATGGCGAGCACCTCGCGGGCGATGCGCAGGGCGTCGGCGTCGTTCTCGGCCAGGTATTCGGCGGTGCCGGCCACCTGGGCGTGCATCTCGGCGCCACCGAGTTCTTCGTCGGTGGCCACTTCGCCGGTGGCGGCCTTGAGCAGGGGCGGACCGGCGAGGAACATCTTGGCCTTGCCGCGCACCACGATGACGTAGTCCGACAGGCCCGGCTGGTAGGCCCCGCCGGCGGTGCTGGAGCCGTGCACCACGGTGACCTGGGGAATGCCCATGGCGGAGATGCGCGCCTGGTTGGCAAAGCCGCGCGCGCCTTCGACGAAGATCTCCGCCGCGTAGTTGAGGTTGGCGCCGCCGCTCTCGGTGAGGGCCACCATGGGCAGCTTGTTCTCCACGGCGATCTGCTGCAGGCGCAGGGTCTTCTTCAGGCCGGTGGGGGAGATGGTGCCGCCCTTGATGGCGCTGTTGCTGGCGCTGATCAGGCAGCGCACCCCGGCGATGTAGCCGATGCCGGCGATGATGCCGCCGCCGGCCTGGGTGCCGTCCTTGTCGTCGTGCAGCTTGTAGCCGGCCAGGGAGCACAGCTCCAGGAAGGGGCTGCCCGGGTCCAGCAGGAGGTTGAGGCGTTCGCGGGGCAGCAGCTGGCCGCGCTTCTCGAACTTGGGCTTGGCGTCCTGTGCCTTGTCCAGCACCTTCTGCTCCACCTCGCGGAAGCTCGCCACCGCGGCCAGCATGGCCTCGCGGTTGCGGGCGAAGTCGTCGCCGTGGACGTCGAGTTCGGATTGGATCACGGCCATGGCTTACTCCTCGTCCTTGAACACGGCGGGCAGATAGGCCCGGTGGAATCCGTTGTAGGACTCGCTGGCGCGGGCCTTGCCCAGGGTCCAGGCGCGGGTGCCCTGGCTGGCGGCGCCGTCGATGCGGATGGTGTTGCCGCTGATGAAATGGGCGCCGGGGGAAAGCAGGAAGACGATGGCGGACGCCACCTCGGACTCGGTGCCGATGCGCTGCAGCGGGACGTGGTCCTTGAGGGAACGGATCATCGCCTTCATCGACTCGGGGTAGGTGTCCATGCCGCTGGAGGCGATCCAGCCCGGCGCCACGGCGTTGACCCGCACCCCGGCGTGGCCCCATTCGTAGGCGGCGGTCTTGGTGAAGTTCTCCATGCCGGCGCGGGCGGCGCCGGAGTGACCCATGCCGGGCATGCCGCCCCACATGTCGGCGAGCATGTTGACGATGCTGCCGCCGGTCTTGCTCATGCTCTGCAGGAAGACCTCCTTGGCCACCAGGAAGCCGCCCACCAGGTTGGTGCGCACCACGGTCTCGAAGCCCTTCTGGTTGATGCCGATGAGCGGCGCGGGGAACTGGCCGCCGGCGTTGTTGACCAGGTGGTGGATGGGGCCGCGCTCGGCCACCACGGCCTTGACCATGGCCTTGACCGCTTCTTCGTCGCGGATGTCGCAGGCCTGCCAGCTGGCGCTGCCGCCGTCTTCGATGATCTCGCCGGCGGTGGCTTCGAGTTTTTCCGCCTTGCGCCCCACCAGCACCACGTGGGCGCCCAGGTGGGCCAGTTCGTGGGCCACGCAGCGGCCGATGCCGCTGCCGCCGCCGGTAACCAGGATGGTCTGGCCGGCGAACAGGCCGGGCCGGAATACGGAGTCGTAGCTCATTGTTGTTGTCGTCCTCGTCGCGCTACAGGGTCTCGGCCAGTGCGCGCGGCACCGGTACGGGGAATTCAAGCAGTTGCTGGGCGAAGGCCTTGCCCTGCGGGTCGATGCGCAGGCTGGCGACGCCGCCGCCGCCCAGGGCGTTCTCCAGCAGGAAGTTCAGGCTGTGGGTGCCGGGCAGGTACCAGCGCTGGACGCGGCCGGTCTGCGGGTCGAGCACGTGGGCCATCCAGTCCACCACGGCCTCGGGCGTCAGCGCCTCGGCGATCCACGGCAGGAACTCGGGCCGGCGCGCCATGACGCCGATGTTGCTGTGGTTGCCCTTGTCGCCGGAGCGGGCCACGGCGAGCCTGATCAGCGGCACGCTGGCGTCGGCCTCGCCGACCGGGCGTGGCGGGTGCAGGTCTTCGGCCAGGGCCGTCGGGTCGGCGCTGCCGGCTTCGGGCAGGGCCACCGGGTGGCGCTCGCCGTCCAGCTCCACCTCCAGGCTGCAGGCGCTCTTGTCCACCAGGAAGGAGAACAGGCGGATCACCGGGTACACCGTGGGGCGGCCGCCGACGATGCCGGTCAGGCCGGGGGCCATGCCGGTGGCGGCCTGGGCGATCTCGCGGGAGAAGAGGATCAGCGCCTCCTTCTTGCTGTGGCGCACGGCGAGCTTGATCACCACTTCGCGGCTGTCCTGCCGTTGGCCGTGGGGCCCGTAGGTGGCCTCGCTGCCGAGCAGTTCGATGTTCACCTCGCGGTAGGGGCCCCAGCCCCGTGCGGCGAAGATTTCCTCGGTCTTGGCGATGATGGCGCGGCTCACCCGCTCGGCCTTCTTCACCGCGTCGATGCCGGCGATCAGGCAGCTGGCGGTGCAGCGGAAACCGTCGGGGTAGGTGGCGCTGACCTTGTAGCGGTCGGTGGGCGCCAGGCCCCGGGCGCCGGAGACGCGCACGCGGTCGGTGCCGGCGGCCTCCAGGCGCACCTGGGTGAAGTCGCAGATCACGTCGGGCAGCAGGTAGGCGCGCGGGTCGCCGATCTCGTAGAGCATCTGCTCGCCGACGGTGAAGGGCGTCACCAGGCCGCCGGAACCGTCCGGCTTGGTCACGCAGAACTGGCCGTCGGCCTCCACTTCGACGATGGGGAAGCCGATGTGCTCGTAGTCCGGCACCTGTTCCCAGTCGGTGAAGTTGCCGCCGGTGCACTGGGCGCCGCATTCGATGATGTGGCCGGCGAGGGCGGCCTGGGCCAGGCGGTCGTGGTCGTCCCAGCGCCATTTGAATTCATAGACCAGGGCGGCGCTGACCACGGCGCTGTCCACCACCCGGCCGGTGATGACGATGTCGGCACCGGCTTCCAGCGCCGCGACGATGCCGGGGGCGCCCAGGTAGGCGTTGACGGAGACGCACATGGGCGGCAGCGGGGCGTCGGTGAACATCTCGCGGACGCCGGCCTTGGCCAGCTCGCCCAGGCGTGGCTGCAGGTTGTCGCCGTGCAGTACGGCGATCTTCAGCGCCACGCCGGCTTTCTCGCAGGCCGCGGAAAGCGCAGCGGCGCAGGCCACCGGGTTGACTCCGCCGGCGTTACTGATCACGCGGATGCGCTTGTCGGCGATCTGCGGCAGCAGCGGTGCCAGCACCTCGACGAAGTCGGTGGCATAGCCTTCGTCCGGCTTCTTCATGCGTGCCCCGGCGAGGATCGACATGGTGATCTCCGCCAGGTAGTCGAACACCAGGTAGTCCAAGTGCGCGCCGTTCACCAACTGGGCGGCGGCGGTGGAGGTGTCGCCCCAGAATGCGGAGGCGCAACCGATGCGTACGGCTCTGGTCATTGTTGTGGCCCGTATCACTCGAGAAGGTGGGGTGACATTACCAAGCAAGCGCTTGGTTGAAAAGTGGAGGGTGGCAGTTTTTTGCCCAAGCGCTTGCTTGGGCGCCGGGCGGGGAATAGATTTCGCGAATCAAGACAGAGACTTGCGCTCCATTCTTAAGTTGGATGGGCAAGCGCCGTGCGAACGAGGTAGTGGCGAGCGATGAGCCTGGACAACCCAAAAGCCCAAGACGTGATGCGTGAACTGGTGGAAAGCGGGCAGATCACCGACCCGGAGAGCCCCCGCGGCAAATTGCTGCAGACCGCCGCCCACCTGTTCCGCAGCAAGGGCTACGAGCGCACCACCGTGCGCGACCTGGCCAGTGCCGTGGGCATCCAGTCGGGCAGCATCTTTCACCACTTCAAGAGCAAGGACGAGATCCTCCGCTCGGTGATGGAGGAGACCATCCTCTACAACACCGCGCTGATGAAGGCCGCCCTGGCCGAGGCCGACAGCCTGCGCGAGCGGGTGCTGGCGCTGATCCGCTGCGAACTGCAGTCGATCATGGGCGGCACCGGCGAGGCCATGGCCGTGCTGGTGTACGAGTGGCGTTCGCTCTCGGAGGAGGGGCAGCGCTACATCCTCGAACTGCGCGATGCCTATGAGCAGTTCTGGCTGGAGGTGCTGGGCGAGGCCCGTGCCCAGGGCTACGTCCAGGGCGACCCGTTCATCCTGCGGCGCTTCCTCACCGGCGCGCTGTCCTGGACCACCACCTGGTTCCGCCCCGAGGGCCCCATGAGCCTCGATCAGCTCTGCGAAGAGGCTCTGGCGCTGGTGCTCAAGGACGGCTGAGCCGGCATGAACTAGTCTTCCCCGGGAGCCGTTCCACCTCTTTCTCCGGGGCCAAGATGTCGGGTGTCTGGTCTATCACGTCACGGTTGTTCCTGCTGTCGCTCTGCCTCCTGGCAGGGAGCGCCTGGGCCGCGCTGCCCCGCGAGATTCTCATCGGCGCCTACAACTTCCCGCCCTACATGGTGCACCCCGAGCGGGATACCGGCAGCGGCCTGACGGTGGAGCTGGTGGCGCTGTTCAACCAGGTGCAGAAGCGCTTCCACTTCAGCATCGTGCCCACCTCTTCTGCGCGCCGTTACCGCGACCTGCAGACCGGCCGCTACGACCTCATCCTCTTCGAGGACCCCCACTGGGGCTGGGAGGGCGCGCGCTACACCCTCATCGACATGGGCATCGACGATGCCGAGGTCTACGTGGCCCGCGCCGAGCCCGAACGGGGCGAGGACTATTTCGACACCCTGCTCGGCAAGCGCCTGGTGCTCTATGCCGGCTATCACTACGGCTTCGCCGGCTACGACGCCGATCCGCTCATGCTGCAGAAACGCTTCCAGGCCACGCTCACCTATTCCCACGACAGCAACCTGCTCATGGTTTTGCATGATCGTGCCGATATAGCCGTTGTCACCCGGTCCTACCTCGGGCAGATGCTCCAGCGGGACCCCGAACTGCGCGGCAAACTGCTTGTTTCCCGTCGGTTCGATCAGGAATACCATCTCAACGCCATGCTCAGACCCAACGCCCCCATCGAGCCCCAGGACTTCGAGGGGCTGTTGCAGCGGTTGCAGGCGGATGAGTCTTACCAACGGCTGCTGGAGCGATACCAGCTGCCGTTCAAGAAGAACGACCGAGATTAAGAACGGCGCATACGGGGAAAACATGGCTTTTGCACGCGTTCGGCGGAAGGACGGCCGACAACGGATTGGGGGACGCAAGGGACTGCTGGCCGCTCTGGCCCTGTTCGCTTCGCTGGAGCCGGCGCTCGCCGCCGAGGTGGTCAAGGTGGGCGGCGCCCACTTCCCGCCCTATGTGATCAAGCCGGAATCGGAAGCGGCCACCGGCCTGCTGCCCGAACTGCTGGAGGCCCTCAACCAGGCCCAGGCGGACTACCGTTTCGTCATGCTGCCCACGGCCATCCCGCGGCGCTTCCGCGATTTCCAGAGCGGGCGCATCGACATGGCGGTGTTCGAGAACCCCGGCTGGGGCTGGCAGGACATCGAGGCGGCGCGTATCGACATGGGCCTGGAGGACGCCGAAGTCTTCGTCGCCCACAAGCGCGACAGCCGTGGCCAGGACTACTTCCGCAGCCTGGATGGCAAGCGCCTGGCCCTCTACAGCGGCTACCACTACGGCTTCGCCGGGTTCGACGCCGACCCGGAATACCTCATGCGCGAATTCAACGCGATGCTGACCTACTCCCACGACAGCAACCTGCTGATGGTGCTGCGAGACCGCGCCGACATCGCCCTGGTGACGCGCTCGTACCTGGGCATGTACCTGGAGCGCAACCCGGACGTGGCGGGGCAGTTCCTCGTCTCCGACCGGGTCGACCAGTACTACCGCCACTACGCCCTGTTGCGGCCGGGGGCGCCCATCACCCCCGAGCGCTTCGCGCGCCTGCTGGAGACGCTGCGGGCCGATGGCAGCCTGGAGCGCATCTTCGGCCGCTACCGCATCCGCGTCAGCCCAGCTTCAGTGGATAACTCAGCAGCAGGACGTGGCAGAGATTGACCCCCAGGTGCAGGGCCACCGCCGGCCCCAGCCGACCCGAGAAGTGGAACGCCAGGCCGTAGCCCAGGCCCGCCACCGTCGCCACCACGGCGAACAGCGTGCTGAAGGGCAGGTGCACCGCACCGAACAGCAGCGTCGCCAGCAGCAGCCCCGCCCAGGGGCCCAGGCGCGCCGCCAGGGAGCGCTGCAGCAGCGCGCGGAACACCAGCTCCTCCGCCAGCACCGTCACCAGCAGGTTCACCGCCAGCCATAGCGCCAGGTGTTCCGGCCACTTCGGCACCCAGCCCACCAGCCCCAGGGCCAGCGCCAGTACCGGCACGGCCACCAGCGTCGCCAGCATCACCGCCAGGGTCGCGCTCCGGCGCGCCGTCGGCACCGGGTCCGGGCGGCCCAGCCACCAGGCCAGCAGGCTCATGCCCACCAGCGCCTTGTCCCAGTTCACCCGCAGGGCGTAGGGCGGCGCGTCCGGGCTCCAGGGTGTCGGCTCGGTCAGGGAGAGGTAGGCGAAGCCCGGCACCAGGTGCGCGGCCAGGGCCACGCTGGCCAGCAGCGTCACCGGCAGCCACAGCCAGTTGGGCAGGCGTTTCGCCGCCAGCACCCAGCCGGCATAGGCCACGCCGAGCGCCAGGCCGAGCGGGCTGATGTGGCCGGTGGCATGGCCCAGGGCCAGGGTGAGCAGGGGAAGCAGGATTTGTAGATGGATAGGCATGGCACCTCCTGAGAAATCAGGTGGCGCACTTTAAGGCCATCTCGCCATCAGGTGTTGGCGGATGTGCGGGAAACCGGCCCGTGGCCGGCTTCCGTGCCGGCTCTCAGCGGTCTTCCGCGTCCTTGGCGTCGGCTTCCGCGTTGCGCTGGCGGATGCGCGCCAGTTGCTCCTCGGTCAGCGGAACCTTCTTCGCGGTGTCACGCAGCATCATCAGGCCGCCGACGATGGAGCCAAGGGCCAACGCCAGGATCAGCCAGGCATACCAGGGCATGTCGATCTCCTTTTCAAATAGGGCATGTGGGGTTGGATGCTACGGCGCGCATGCCGTTCCGTCATTCGTTGCATCAGGCCTGCTCCCGCAGCCACGCCAGCAGCGCGGCCGGCAGGCTGCCGGGCGGTGGCGGGGCCTCGCTCAGCAGGCAGTAGCGCGAGCCATCGGCCACGAACCCCAGCGGCGCCACCAGCGCGCCGCTCGCCAGGTCGTCGCGCACCAGGTGCCACGGGCCGATGGCCACCCCCAGCCCGGCCACCGCCGCCTGCAGGCTGAAGTAGAAGTGCTCGAACACCTGCCCGCCCGGCAGGCCCGGAGCGCGACCGGCCGCCGCGCTCCAGTCCGCCCAGGCTGCTGGCCGGGTGCGGGTGTGCAGCCGGGGCGCATCCGGGCGCAGGTCGTCGGCCTCGAACCACTGGGTGGCCCGCTCCGGCCGGCACACCGGCCCCACCTGCTCCTCGAACAATGGCTCCACGTGCCAGTGCGGCGGGTGCGGGAAATCCTCGCGGCGGATCGCCAGGTCGATGCCGGCCTGGAAGGAGAAGGCCCCGCCGCCGGCCACCAGGTGGATCACCCAGTCCGGGTGGCGCGCCTGGAAGTCCGGCCAGCGCGGGATCAGCCAGCGCATCAGCAGCGTCGGCTCGCACGACACCACCCATTGCCGCTCCCGGCGTGTCTTGGCTCGCAAGCCCTGGGCAGCCTGTTGCATCAGCGCCAGCCCGTCGTGCACCGCGCGGGCCAGGGTGCGGCCGTCCTCGGTGAGGAAGACACGGCGGTTGCGCCGTTCGAACAGCGCTACGCCGAGGTCGTCTTCCAGCAGCCGCACTGCCCGGCTCACCGCGCCATGGGTCAGGTGCAGCGCCTCCGCCGCGCGGGTGAAGTTCTCCAGGCGGGCTGCGGCCTCGAAGCAGCGCAGCGCCATCAGCGAGGGCAGGCGGGAGTCACTGGATGGTGAGCCAGGCTCACCGGAATGGTCAGAAAGCATCGTTGGTCAGGCCCCTGGCTGGCTTCCTATGATCGGCACCTCTATCGAACCGCCAGAGGATACGCCATGGCCGAACTGTTAGCCGTCATCACCATTACCCTGCTCGCGGTGATCAGCCCCGGGCCGGACTTCGCCCTCGTCTCACGCAACAGCCTGCTGCGCTCCCGCCGCGCCGGCGGCCTGACGGCGCTGGGCATCGGGCTGGGTGTGCTGGTGCATGTCAGCTACACCCTGGTGGGTGTCGGCGTGCTCATCCAGCAGTCGCTCTGGCTGTTCGATGCCATCCGCCTGGCCGGGGCCGCCTACCTGATCCTGCTGGGGGTGAAGATGCTGCGCAGCCAGCCCGCCGGCACCCAGGCCGAGGCGCCCGAAGCACCGCTGAGCGACGCAGCGGCCCTGCGCATGGGCTTCTTCACCAACGTGCTCAACCCCAAGACCACGGTCTTCATCGTCAGCCTGTTCCTGCAGGTGGTGCGCCCGGATACGCCCCTGGCGGTACAGGTGGGCTATGGCGCCTTCATCGCCAGCGCCCACGTCGCCTGGTTCGGCCTGGTGGCGCTGTGCTTCTCCTCCGGCGCCGTGCGCCAGCGCTTGCTGGCGGTGCGGCACTGGGTGGACCGCAGCTTCGGCGCGTTGCTGGTGGGCTTCGGTTGCTGGCTGGCGCTTTTTCGCAGGGGGTGAAGGTCGCCGCCAGTCCACAGCCAGCCACGGGGCTTTGCCACCTGCCGAACTCTTTTCAGTGGTGTGCGCCTGAGCGGGTGGTTTCTTCCTGAGGCGCTTTCATCAGTTTTGGACGATACGGTTGCGGCTGCTTGGCCTTGTACAGCGCTTGCCAGAGACGCCTTGCCGCAAAGGTGCTCCTGTGCTGTCTTGCCCGCCCGGTGAGGGCTGGGATAGGTTGCGAGCCTGTCCACAACGGGGCAACGCCATGCGCAAACCTTCAAGACACATGCACGACATGCCACACGCACCGGCACGGTTACCGCTCGGCTTGGTTCTGTTGCTGCTGTGCCTGCTCGTTGGCCTGGTCTGGAGCATCGTGCAGCAGCCTGCGCTGCTGTGGGTTGTGGCCGGCACGGCTGTGCTGGTGAAGTACTTGAGCTGGCGAGAGCAGCAACGTTTGGCGAGGCTGGCTGCGCAGCGCCAGGGGCAGTCCATATGCCAGTTCGCTCGCGCCTTCCCTCGGTGGCAGGTGGACACCTGGGTGATCCGCGCCGTGTACGAGTCTCTGCACGGTTATCTCGGTGGACGCTTGCCGATCCGTGCCGATGATCGCTTCGAGGAGGATCTGAACCTGGACGACGAGGATCTGGAATTCGAGCTGCTGGAGGATATGGCCCGACTAAGTGGCCGGTCTCTGGCGGGCGTTGAGAACAACCCCTTCTACGGCAAGGTTCTGCACGTGCGTGACCTGGTGCTGCTGCTTGATCATCAACCGCGCAGCCTCTCCTGAGTGCCTCACTAGGCGTGCAGCCTGACGACAGGCCCAGGTAAGCCCTCGCTGGTTCAGCGCGCAGGGCTGGCCACTCCTTGTCGTGCGGAGCGCCTGGGCCGCGCGCATCCTGGCACAGCTGGTGCTGTTCCCTGGGTCAGCCGAAGGCTTCCAGCCCCTCGCGCACCTCGTCCAGCGCCTGGCCGAGCAGGGCCTCCAGCGAGTGGCCGGGCAGGCCCGACTCCAGCAGCCCGAGCAGGCCACGCCGGGCTTCGGCGAAACGGTCCTGGTGGTAGTGCAGGCGGCCGAACCCGCCGGCCCGGTCGAAGAACAGGAAGTGCGCGCCTTCCAGCATGTCGTCGCCCATGAACCAGCCAAAGCCGATGAAACGCTGGTCCAGCGCCTGCAGCTGGGCCGCATCGAAGTGCGTGCCCGCGTCCAGCTCCGGACGGTCGCCACCCCAGAAGGCCCGCATCAGCGACACCAGCCCGGCGCCACTGCCCTGGTCTTCCAGCCAGTCCACCAGCTCGCCCGGGGCGGGCAGCCAGAAGCAGTGGTTGTCGTCCTGGGTGTTGTTCTTCAGGCTGCCGAAGTGGCGGTAGAAGGCCACCAGCTCCGCCGGCAGCGGTATCCCGGCCAGGGCCTGGAAGCGCTCGATGTCCGACGCCGGCGCGGGCCCGTCGCAGGCCAGCTCATCGTCTTCGCCGTGCAGTTCCTGGAAGGTCTGGTTGTACGCGTCGATGCCGTTTTGCAGGGTGTCCATGCTCAAATCCGCTCGGTGGGGGCAAAAGCAGCACCCTAGCCGAACGGCCACCGGTGCATACCGCACACGCGCACAGTTTCGACAACCGGGAGCGGGGCGCACCCGCTCCCGGTTCGGCTACCAATCGCCGAAGGGCATGTGCTTCCAGCTCGGCTCGTTGCCCAGTGCCGGCTCCTCGCGGCTGCAGAGGAACACCGGGAGGTCGCGCCGGGCGATCCAGATGTCCCCTTGCCACTTCACCACGCCGATCCGCTGGTTGGCCCAGCTCATGTACGCCCGGCGGGGCGCCGCGTTGGCGTCACGGTAGTGGTCATGCAGCGTCGGCACCACCTCCTCGCTGAGCCAGCGGCTCAGGCAGCGGTGCTCCGGGTGCTGGTAGCGGTACAGCAGGCGGTAGGCGCCGGCCTCGCTGAGGGCGATGACTTCCTCGCTGCCACCGCTGGCGTGCCGCAAGCGGACGGCGCGGCGCTGGTGCGGATCCACCAGGCGGGGCAGGCGGCCGGGCTTCAGCGCGCCGATCATCCGCGCGAAGTCCATGGCCACGAACCAGGGCTGGTTGTCGACCATGGCGGCACGGAGCTGGTGGTTGTGGCGTTGGAAAACGATGGGGGTATGTGCGTCGTGCATGGTGTTGCTCCTGTAAGTGATTTCAGGATCGCCACCCACGCTGTCAATCGAAGGGTGGCAAACCGCGCGGGGTTGACAGACCGGTTACAGGACCCGGCAGACCCGAGGGTCTCCCCGCGCGATCTGCCATGACGCAGTGCAGTCAGAAAACTGCATACGAACACGTGCCTGCAAAAAACGTCCGCCGTTTTTCGCATGCACCTGAAGCGCAATCGCGCCTGTAAGTTCGGGCTGTCAAACCCGGTCGCGGGATTGACCGCGACGCCGGGAGGATAGGGAGGTGGGGGAGGG
>NZ_JYFT01000034.1:0-133992 GCF_000931385.1 Pseudomonas sp. FeS53a | reverse complement strand
ATTGGGAAGGCGGGGGATCGACGGCGGCGGACGCGGGGAGGGCGGGTGTGCCCTGAGGCGGTTCCGGCGTCTCCGGAAGCGTGCGGGGTGGGCTGAAAGGCCCGTTCCAGAGGGGTTGGATGGTTCGGGTGGCACGTCATTGAAGCAGGTGCGCGACACCCTGGCTTGTACATTTGTTCTTATTTCCGTATCGCGTGGTTAACGCTTGAGATGGGAATTTCTTTCATCTAGGTTGAAAAAGTTCCGCTGAAAAGCGGCCCTGTTTCCGCCTGTTCGACGACGAGTTGCCACCATGATCCGCCTGGGTGACGCCTGGATTTCGCTGGAGCGAAGAGAAGCCTTCCTGAACGGTGCTCCGGTGCGCCTGGGCAGCCGCGCCTTCGATGTGCTGGAAGCCCTGCTCGCCGCCCCCAACCGCCTGGTGACCAAGGCCGAGTTGCTGCAGGCGGCGTGGCCCGACCTAGTGGTGGAGGAGAACAACCTGCAGGTGCAGGTCTCGGCCCTGCGCAAGCACCTGGGCCTGGATGCGCGCCTGCTGGAAACGGTGCCGCGCCGGGGCTATCGCCTCAACCTGCAGGCAACCGTGGTGGCGGCCGCCGAGCCGCCTGTCCGACCGGTGCCCGCTGCGCCGGTCGGGCGCGCCGACGTGCATGTCATCGACGACGAGCCGGCCGTGCGCACGGCGCTGGTCCGCCAGTTGCGCTCGGCGGGTATCGAAGCCACGGCCTATGCCTCGGCGCCCGAGTTCCTCGCCCGCTGCCCCTGTGATCGCCCCGGCTGCCTGCTGCTGGACGTGCGCCTGCGCGAGGGCAGCGGCTTCGACCTGCAGGACGAGCTGGCCCGGCGCGGCGTGCCGTTGTCGGTGGTGTTCATGAGCGGCTTCGGCACCATCGACATGTCGGTCAAGGCCATGAAGGCCGGCGCCGAGGGCTTCCTCACCAAGCCGGTGGACGAGGCCCAGTTGCTGGCGGCGGTGGGCGAGGCCATGGGCCGGGCCTGCATCCTCCACCAGCAGCGCCATGCCCGGCAGGCGGTGCAGGCGCGCTATGCCAGCCTCACCCCACGGGAGCGCGACGTGTTCCGGTTGCTGCTGGAGGGCCGCCAGAACCGCGA
This sequence comes from Pseudomonas sp. FeS53a, assembly GCF_000931385.1. Taxonomy (NCBI): domain Bacteria; kingdom Pseudomonadati; phylum Pseudomonadota; class Gammaproteobacteria; order Pseudomonadales; family Pseudomonadaceae; genus Pseudomonas; species Pseudomonas sp. FeS53a. The sequence goes on along the minus strand of NZ_JYFT01000034.1, from coordinate 132,879 downwards.
CATCGCCCAGCAGCTCGGCCTGCAGGACGTGACGGTGAAGATGCATAAAAAGCACGTCATGACAAAACTCGGCGCGAGCAACCTGATACACCTGCTTGTGGCGGGCCGCACGCTGGGGATGCTGCCCCAGTTCGACCCGGTCGCCGAACCGGCCTGACCCGGCATGCACGCCGCCATCCCCTGTCCTCTGCCCAGGGCTAGCCATGAAGGTCGTGTGCGTCGTCGACGACGAACCCAAGGTCCGCAAGAGCCTCGACAACCTGTTGCGCTCGGTCGGTCTGCGCGCCGTGTGCTTCGAGTCCGGCGAGGCTTTCCTCGCCTCACGCTGGCCGGAGCAGGCCGATGCGCTGCTGCTCGATGTGCGCATGCCCGGCCTGAAGGGCGCTGAGGTGCAGGCGCTGCTGGTCGAGCGCGGCTGCCCGCTGCCGGTCATCTGCATGTCCGCCGAGGCGGGCGCGCAGGGCGCCGAGTCGGCCCTGGCCCGCGGCGCCCATGCCTTTCTCGCCAAGCCCTTCAGTGCCGAGGCGTTGCTGGCCGCGCTGGCGGGCCTGCCCGGGTGGGCTGCGTGAGCCCGCCGCCGCTGCTGCATGACCTGCCCGACGCCCTGGCCGCCTGCTTCGACGAGCATTGGCTGGCCCGTGTCGATTGGCAGCCCCTGGACCGCAACGGCGAGCTGAGCCGCTGGCGAGTACGCGATAGCCGTACCGGCCGCCAGTGGCTGGTGGTGCGTGCAGGCCCCCAGGCCGCCCATTGGGAGCTGGCCGGGCTGGATCACGAATACGCACTCGGTTCGCGCCTGGACCCGGCCTGGGCGTTGCTGCCGGTGGCACGCCTGGGTGGCGCCGACGGCACCCTGCTGGTGCTGGACGACGACGCTGGCATGCCGCTCTCCCTCACCTGCCGCGAGCCCCTGGCGGTGGAGTCCTTCCTGCGCCTAGCCCTGGCCGCCGCCCAGGCGCTGGGCAAGGTCCATCGCAGCGGCCTGGCGCACCGCAACCTGTGCCCGGACAACCTGTTCCTGATGCCCGACGGGCGCATCCGCCTCACCGGCTTCGGCCAGGCTGGCGCCCTGGAAAACGCCGCTCCCGGGAGCCCGGCCCTCAGCGACCGGCAACTGGCCTACCTGCCGCCGGAGCGCGACGGCACGCCCGAGGCCGACCTCTATGCCCTGGGGGTGTGCTTCTTCCAGTGGCTCACCGGGCGCTACCCCTTCGTCGCGGGCGACCCGCTGGAGTGGCAGCACCGCCATGCAGCCGTCGCTGCGCCCGCACCCTCGCAGCTGCGGCCCGGCGTGCCCGCTGCAGTGGATGCGCTGCTGGCCGCCATGCTGGCCAAGCAGGCCGACGCCCGGCCGCGCCAGGCGGCCCAGGTGGAGAGCGAGCTGCGCCGTTGCCTGGAGGCCTGGCGCGAAGGCGCCGCGCTGCATCGGACCGCAGGCGGTGCCGCGTTGCTGGTGGCCCGTGAGGCCGAACTGGCGACCCTGGCCGCCGCCCGCGAACGCCTGCGCAAAGGGCAGGGCGGGGCCGTGCTGGTGGCGGGCGAGGCCGGCATCGGCAAAACCTCGCTGATGCGCCGCTTCCGTCGCGAGGAGGATGACGCCAGCGTGCTGTTCGCCAGCACCAAATGCGAACTGTCCCGCCGCCGCGCGCCCTACGAGGCCCTGGCCGCGCTGTTCGGCGGCCTGTGCGAGCGCCTGCTGGCCGAAACACCGGCCCAGGCCCAGCGCTGGCGCGAACACCTGCAAGGCGTGGTGGGCACCCATGCCCAGCGGGTGGTGCGCCTCATTCCGCCGCTGGCGCCCTTGCTGGGGGATGGCCGTTTGCCGGCCGAGGCATTGCCGCCCAGCGAAGCGCGGCGCTACCTGCACGGCGTGCTGCAGCGGCTGCTGGGCGCCCTGGCCCGGCGGGAGCATCCGTTGCTGCTGTTCGTCGACGACCTGCAGTGGATCGACGAGGAGAGCCGCGACTTCCTCTGCGAGCTGGCCCCTTCGGCCTTCGACCACTGCCTGCTGGTGCTCGCCTACCGGCCTGCCGAATGCCGGGCGGGCAGCCTTGCCGCGCCGTTGCTGGGCGCATGCGAGGGGCTTGGCGAGCGCTGTGTGCGTATCGACCTGGCGCCCCTGGGCGCGCGTGGCATCGGCGACCTGCTGGGCGCCGGCCTGAGCCTGCAGCCCGAGGCCCATGCCCGCCTGGCCGGGCACCTGGAGCAACAGGGGCACGGCAACCCGCTGTACCTCACCCAGTTCGCCGCCCTGCTGCGCGAGGCCGGCGATACGCCACTGATGGCCGACGGCCCGGTGGTGGACGTGGCCAGCCTGCTGGAGGTGCGCCTGCGGCGCCTGCCGGAGAGCACCCGGGAATTGCTGGGTGCGCTGGCCCTGCTGGGCAACCGCACGCCGCTGGACGAACTGGCCCAGGCCAGCGGCCTGCCCGCCGATACCGTGGCCCATCACTTGCACCCCGCGCGGGAGGCCGGCCTGCTGGAGGAGCAGGCGGAGGGCCTGGCCTTCGCCCACGACGCCTTGCTGGAGTCGGTGCGCGGGCAACTGCCGGCGCAGCACCAGGCCGGCATGCACGCCGGCTTCGCCCGCCAGTTGCTGGCCGGGCTGGCCACGCAGGCTCCCGCTGCGGCGGTGTTCCGGGTGGCTGCCCAGGTGCTGCGGGTGACCCCGGCCACGCTGGATGCCGAGGACCGGCGCCGCTTCGTCGACCTGCTGCTGCGTGCCGCCTGCCTGGCCGCCGACGCCGTCGCCCCCGGCCCGCTGCTGGACTACCTGCACCAGGCCGGGGCCCTGCTGCAGGGGCTGGACGACCCGGCCCGTGCCCGCGAGGTGGAGCTGTTGCACGTCCACGGGCTCATTCTCGGCGCCGACTACCTGGCGGCCGATACCCGCCTGCAAGCACGGCTGGCCGACACGGCGGATGCCCTGGAACGCATCGCCCTGCAGCGCCTGCGGGTGGAGATCCACTGCCTGCGGGGTGACTACCCCGGTGCCCTTGCGTGTGTCGCCGCCGCCCTGGCCGAGCGTGGCGTGGTGTTCCCCTGTGCGCCCACGCCGGAGCAGGCCGCCGAAGCCTGGCAGGCCCTGCTGGCCGAACTGGACGGCCGTCCGCCGGCGTGCTTCGCCGAGCTGCCCGCGGCGCAGGATGCCGAGGCACTGGCGGTGATGGAGCTGTTGGCCGCGCTGGTGGTGCCCGGGTCGTTCATCCAGCCGAACCTGATGCTGCTGGCCACCGCGCGCATCGCCCGCATGGCCCTGCAGCACGGGCTCAGCGCCGCGGCCGTGCAGGCCCTGGCGTGGCTCGGCGTGGCAGCGGCCGAGCGCTTCGAATGCCATGCCGAAGGCTTTGCCTTCAGTGCCGTGGCGCGGCGACTGGCGGAGCAGCCGGCCTACGCCGCCAGCCGCGTCTCGGCCCTGGTGGCGCTGGACCAGGTGAGCGTCTGGACCCAGTCGCTGCCCTTCGCCCTGGAATGCGCCGAGCAGGCCTACCGCGCCAGCCTGGCCCAGGGCTCGCCCAGCTTCGCCTGCTACGCCAACAACCACATCGTCTCGGACCTGCTGGTGCTGGGCGCCCCCATCGAACGCATGCTGGGGCAGATCGACAGCGGCCTGGAGCTGGCGCGCAACCTGGAGTTCCTCGACGCGCAGACCATCCTCCACGCCCAGGCCCGCTACATCCGCCGGCTGGCCGGGGAGGGCGGCGGTCACCTGCCGATCCCGGACGTGGAGATCCTGCGCCAGCGGGTGGCCTGGAGCCACATGGGCCCGCTGCGCTTCTGGTGGAGCCTGTTCGAAGGCCTGCTGGCCTTCCTCGAAGGTCAGCTGGAAGAGGCGGCCGTGCACCTGGACGCCGCCTGGGCGCTGACCTGGTCCGCGCCGGTGCACATCCACCAGATCGACCTGGCGATGTTCAGCGTGCTCAACCGTGCGGCCCTGCAGACCGACACCGGCCGGCCGCAGGACTATGCCGAACCGCTGCGCCGCCTGCGCCTGTGGGCGGCGCTGAACCCGCGCTACTTCGCCGACCGCCTGGCCCTGGCCGAGGCCGAGGTGGCCCGCGCCGAAGGCGACCCGGTGCGGGCGCTGCGCCTCTACGAGCGCGCCATCGCCTGTGCCGAAGCCTGCGGCGCCATCCACCTCAAGGGCCTGAGCCACGAGCTGGCGGCCCGCTGCCACGAAGCGCTGGAGCTGCCCGGCACTGCCCGTGAGCACCTGCGCCAGGCCCATGCCGCCTGGCGGCGCTGGGGCGCCCACACCCTGGCGGTGCAACTGGAGCAGGCCCACCCCTTCCTCTGCGAGGGCAGCAGCGTGGGTGATGGGCCCCGACCGGTCGCCGAGCAGCTGGACCGGCTGTCCATCACCCGCGCCTGCCAGGCGCTGTCCCGCGAGATCGAGCCCGCGGCGCTGATCGAGACGCTGCTGGCCAACGCCGCGATGCACGCCGGTGCCGGCTACGTCGCGCTGCTGCTCCACGAGGGGGGGAACCTGCACGTGGAAGCCTGCGGCCAGGCCGACCACGACGGGGTGACGGTGCGCCTGCAGCCCGAGGCGGAGGCCGCCCGGCTGGCGCCCCTGGGCCTGGTGCGCGAGGCCCTGGAGCGGCGCGAACCGGTGCTGGTGGAGGGCCCCTACGCCCTGCGCTGCTACACCGGCGACCCCTACCTGGGGCAGCTGGAGAACGGCACCGTGCTGTGCCTGCCGCTGCTCAAGCAGCGCGAGGTGGTGGGCGCGCTGTACCTGGAGAACCGCCTCACCACCGGCGCCATCGACCCGGCCCGCATCGACCTGCTGGCGCTGCTGGCGGCCCAGGCAGCGATTTCCCTCAGCCATGCCCGGCTCTATGGCGACCTGCTGGCGGAGAACCGCCGGCGCCGCGACAGCGAGAGCACCCTGCGGCGCACCCAGGCGCTGCTGGCCCTGGGGCAGGAGGTGAGCCGCTACGGCACCTTCGTCTGGCGGGTGGGGCGGGAGCCGTCGTTCTGGTCCGCCGCGCTGGTGGCCGAACTGCGCCTGGAGGCCCCGGCCGACGGCGCCTACCTCAGCCAGCCCGGTGCCCTGGTGCATGCCGACGACCGGGCGCGCTTCGGCCAGGCCCTGGAAACCGCCCTGGCCGAGCGGCAGGGCGCGCGCCTGGAGTTCCGCAGCGTCTCCATGGACGGTTCGCCGCGCTACCTGGAGCTGGTGCTGGAGCCCGCCGAACACGAGACCTTTATCGGCGTGGTCTCCGATGTGACCGAGCGGCGTCGCACCGAGGCCGAGCTGCGCGCGGCGCGCAGCGAGCTGGACCGCACCTCCCAGGCCACCATCCTCGGCGAGCTGGCAGCCTCCATCTCCCACGAGATCAACCAGCCCCTGGCCGCCATTCTTTCCAATGCCGGCGCCAGCATCCGCTGGCTGGAGCGCGACTCGCCCTCGGTGGAGGAGGCCCTGGAGGGCCTGCGCGACATCCTCGCCGAATGCCGTCGCGCTGCCGACATCGTCCGTGCCACCCGCGCCCTGGCCCGCCAGGCACCGAGCCAGCGGCGCCCCCTGGCGTTGGGCAAGGTGATCCGCCAGGTGCTGGCGATCACCCGCGCCGAGCTGGACGACAAGCACGTGGACGTCAGCCTGCGCCTGGCCAGTGGTGTCACCGTCGAGGGCGACGCCATCCAGCTGCAGCAGGTGATGCGCAACCTGATCCAGAACGCCGTGGAGGCCATGCAGTGCCAGCCGCCCAGCACCCGTCGGCTGGTGCTGGAGAGCCAGGTCTTCGGCAGCGAGGTGCTGGTGCTGGTTGAAGACAGCGGTCCGGGTGTGGCCGAGGAAGCCCAGGGGCGCATCTTCCAGGCCTTCTTCAGCACCAAGGCCAGCGGCATGGGCATGGGGCTGGCCATCTGCGAGTCGATCCTCTGCGCCCATGGTGGTCGGCTCGGCGCGACCCGTGGCCGGCGCGGCGAGAGCCTGTTCTTCTTCACCCTGCCGCTGGCGGCCGGGTGAGGGCGGTTTAAGGGTTTTTCAGGTTCGCCAAAGGACGCCCCGGCTGCTGCCGGGCGAGGCTCTGCCCATCCCCAAGGAGAGCCGCCATGACCGCACTGACGCTCGTCGCCGACACCCCCCTGGATGCCGAGACCTACCGCCTGACCCAACGCCTGCAGTCCGCCCTGGAGGGCTCGCCCCAGGGCGATGGCTCGGTGCTTTCGTCCCTCAGCCGGCAACTCTGCGACCACCTGCTGGCGCGCTACCGGGGCGCCGAGCGCACCTCTGGTGAACGGGCCGCGCTGTCACCCTGGCAGGAGAAGCGGGCCAAGGAGATCCTCGCCCGCAGCCTGCACAGCCGCCTGCTGATCGCCGACGTGGCACAGCAGTGCGCCATGTCCCGCAGCCACTTCTCCCGCGCGTTCAAGAAGACCACCGGCCTCTCGCCCCAGGAATGGACCCTGGACCTGCGCGTGCGTACCGCGAAGCAGCTGCTGGCCGAGGATCGCCTGTCCATCGCCCAGGTCAGCCTGGAATGCGGCTTCGCCGACCAGGCCCATTTCAGCCGCACCTTCAGCCGCCTGGTGGGCATGACGCCCAAGCACTGGCGCCAGCTCAATCGCGAGCAGGCCCGCGCCTGACTGTCTTCAGGGATATGGCCCTGGGGATAGGGTGGCGGTTCACGTCCGTTGCCGCCGGCCCTTGCGGGGTTCGGGTTGCGGCGGCTAGCCGGTCTCGCGCCAGCGCCTGAGCAGCATTTCGATGAACAGCTCGGCGGTGCTGGAAAGCGGCTCCCCGTCGCGGCGGACCAGGCCGATGGTGCGTTCGATGTGCGGGGGCGGCAGGTCCCGTGAGCAGAGGTTCTCGTGCTCGGCGTCGGGCATCGCCATGCGCGGCAGGATGGCCACGCCGAGGCCGCTCTCCACCAGGCCCAGGGAGGTGGACAGGTGCTGCACCTCGTAGAACCCGTTGAGGCGGATGCCGTGGCCGGAGAGGGCGCTGTCCAGCAGCATGCGGTTGCCGCTGTCGCGGCTGACGGTGATCAGCCGGACGTTCTGCAGGTCCGGCCAGCCCACTTCCGGTAGCGCGGCCAGCGGGTGGTCGCTGCGCATGGCGAGGACGAACGGGTCCCGCAGCAGCGGGGTGAAGCTCACGTCCGGGTGCTGGGCGCTGATCATGTTGATGCCGAAATCGGCGTCGCCGCTCACCACCCGTTCCAGCCCTTCGTTGGCACTGACGTCGAGGATGCGGATGCGGATGCCCGGATAGGCCTCGTTGAACACGCGGATGACGCTGGGCAGGAAGTAGAACGCTGCGGTGGGAATGCAGGCGATGGTGACGGTGCCCTTCTGGTGGGTCTTCAGCTCGCGGATGCCCTGCAGCGACGATTCGTAGTCCTCCAGCATGCGCCGCGCGCGGGGCAGGTAGTCCTTGCCCACCTCGGTCAGCCAGGTGCGCCGTGTGGTGCGCTCCAGCAGCTTGGCGCCGAGGGTTTCCTCCAGCTTCTGCAAACGGCGGGAGAGGGCGGGCTGGGACAGGTGAAGGGCCTGGGCGGCTTCCTGGAAGGACTGTGATTCGGCCACCCGGACGAAGGCGGCGAGGTCAAGGAACTCTATTCGATGCATGAAAGATCGGTCCGTTTGCTGGTTTGTACATTAATCCGATTTGGTTATTTATCGGAGTCGATATTTGCATTTGAAGCATTAAAACGGCGCTGACAAGCTCTGTCCATCGTTGAAACGGTCATGGGTTAGACCAAGATGATGAACAGCATCCCCTGCATGATCATGCGCGGCGGCACCTCCCGCGGCCCCTTCATCCACATGAACGACCTGCCCGAATCCGTCGAGGCGCGGACCGAGGTCCTGCTCGACCTGATGGGCTCCGGCCACCCGCTCCAGGTGGACGGTATCGGCGGCGGCAACTCGCTCACCAGCAAGGTGGCCATCGTCGGTCGCTCCTCCCGGCAGGACGCTGACGTGGACTACCTGTTCGCCCAGGTGGACGTCATCGAGCGCCGGGTCGACTACACCCCCAACTGCGGCAACATGCTTTCTGCCGTCGGCCCCTTCGCCATCGAGACCGGCCTGGTGGCGCCGACCTACGGTGAGACGCGGGTGCGGGTGTTCAACCTCAACACCCAGCGCATCATCGAGTGCGTCGTGCCGACGCCCCGTGGCCGGGTGGAGTACGAGGGCGAAACCTGCATCAGCGGCGTGCCGGGCCGCGCCGCGGGGATCCGCCTGAGCTTCCTCGACGTGGCCGGTGCCAAGACCGGTGCGCTGCTGCCCACCGGCCAGGCCCTGGAGTGGATCGACGGGGTGGAGGTCAGCTGCATCGACGCCGCCACGGCAACGGTGCTGATCCGCGCCGCTGACCTGGGGGTGGACGGCCATGCCGACCCCGCCGTGCTGGATGCCGATGGGGCGCTGCTCGCGCGGCTGGAACGCATCCGCCTGGAAGCCGGGCGGCGCATGGGCATGGGCGACGTGAGCGGCTCGGTCCTGCCCAAGCCCATCCTCCTGAGCCCCGCCCGCCACGGCGACGCCACCCTCTGCGCCCGCTACTTCGTGCCCCAGCGCTGCCACAAGGCGCTGGCGGTGACGGGGGCCATCGCCCTGGGCGCGGCGGTCAACGTACCGGGCAGCCTCGCCCAGCGCCTGGCCCTGGACAGCGGCCGCACCGAGGCGGGGCGGACGCTGGAGGCGGTGCGCATTGAGCACCCCTCCGGCCACCTCGACCTGCAGGTCGAGCTGCGCGGCGGCAATCCCCTGGATATCGCCCGCGTCTCACTGATCCGGACGGCCCGCAAGATCATGGACGGGCGCCTGTTCTACCGCCTTCCAGAGGCCCCTGCACTGACCGCCGGGCCTCACCTCCCACCCCCGACATAACAAACACAAGACGGGTAACCGATATGCATGCCACAGCCTTCGCACACCCCTTCCGATCCAGCCGGCCACTGCGGCCGTACCCCGACGCGACAGCCTGACGGGCCCTTGCCCGCTCCCTCGATCAGCGGCTTCATGGCGGGCGGTTCGCGCCGCCCGCCCGAGGCAGGAACCTAATAACTACAAGAGTCCAACGCCATGCTCTCTCTGCTCGGTTTGTCCATGGTGGTCGTGTTCACCTACCTGATCATGACCAAACGCCTTTCCCCGGTCGTGGCCCTGACCCTGGTCCCCATTGCCTTCGCGCTCGCCGGCGGCTTCGCCCCCGAACTCGGCAAGATGATGCTCGACGGTCTGAAGACGGTCGCGCCTTCGGCCGCGCTGCTGCTCTTCGCCATCCTGTTCTTCGGCATCATGATCGACGCCGGGCTGTTCGACCCGCTGATCCGCCGCATCCTCCAGACGGTCAACGGCAACCCGGTGAAGATCGCCATCGGCACCGCGTTGCTGTCGCTCATGGTCGCCCTGGACGGCGACGGCACCACCACCTACATGATCACCGTCGCCGCCATGCTGCCGCTGTACCGGCGCATCGGCATGAACCCGCTGGTCCTGGCCTGCATCGCCATGCTCTCCCTCAGCATCATGAGCGGCATGAGCCCCTGGGGCGGTCCCGCCACCCGTGCCATCGCGGTGCTCGGGCTGGATGCCAGCGCCTACTTCATCCCCATGCTGCCGACCATGGTCGGCGGGGCGCTGTGGGTGGTGTTCACCGCCTGGGTACTGGGGCGCCGCGAGCTGAAGCGCATCGGCAGCGTGCACCTGAAGACCGGCGGCGACGATTGCTACATCAAGGCCATCCTGGCGGACAGCCCGCACAAGCGGCCGCGCCGCATCCTGCTGAACCTGCTGCTGGTGATCGGGGTGATGACCGCCCTGGTCATGGGGCTGATGAACGCGGCGGTGCTGTTCATGCTCGGCTTCGTGGTGGCGCTGATGGTCAACTACCCGCGCCTCGAAGAGCAGAAGGAGCGCATCCTCGCCCACTCGGGCAATGCGATGACCGTGGTGCTGCTGGTGTTCGCCGCCGGCGTGTTTGCCGGGATCTTCTCCGGCACCCAGATGGTCGATGCCCTGGCCAACTCCCTGGTGCAGATGATCCCCGCCAGCTGGGGCCGGATCTTCCCGCTGGTGGTCGCCATCACCAGCATGCCGCTGACCTTCGTCCTCTCCAACGACGCCTACTACTTCGGCATGGTGCCCATCCTGGCCCAGGCGGCCTCGGCCTACGGCATCGATCCGGTGGAGATCGCCCGCGCCTCGGTGCTGGGCCAGCCGGTGCACCTGATGAGCCCCCTGGTCGCCTCCACGCTGCTGCTGATCGGCATGGTCGACCGGGACATCGGCGACTTCCAGCGCTTCACCCTGAAGTGGGCGGTGCTGACCTCGCTGGTCATCACCGCACTGGCCCTGCTCAGCGGCGCCATCAGCCTGGTCGCCTGAGCCTTCCCGTCCGTCAGCGTCCCGCTCCCTTCCGGGAGCGGGCGATTTTCCACCCGCGAGGTGCACCATGTCCCCCCATCACGCCCTGCGCCGCAGCGGCGCGGTACTCGCCTGCGTGGCCGCCGCGCTTGCACCCGAGGCCGTTGCCGAGGGCTTCTTCGCCGACAGCAAGGCCACCCTGCAACTGCGCAACCTCTACTTCAACGACGACTTCAAGGACGAGTCCGGGATGTCGCCCCGGGCCGCTACCAGCGCCCAGTCCCGCCGCGAGGAGTGGGCCCAGGGGTTCCTGCTGGACGCCCAGTCCGGCTATACGCCAGGCCCGCTGGGGGTCGGCCTCGACGCCCTCGGCCTGCTGGGCGTCAGGCTGGACTCCGGACGCGGACGGGCCGGTACCGGGCTGCTGCCGCGCCATGACGACGGTCGGGCGGCGGACGAGTTCTCCAGCCTGGGTCTCACCGCCAAGGCGCGCCTGGGCGGAACCACCCTCCGGCACGGCACCCTGCAACCCAGGCTGCCGGTGCTGGTGCGCAACGATGCCCGCCTGCTGCCGCAGACCTTCGAGGGCACCCAGGTGTCCAGCGTCGACATCCCCGGCCTCAGCCTCACCGCCGGCTACCTGAGGGAGGGCCGCCAGCGCGATTCCAGCGACGACCACCCCCTCACGGCCGATGGCTACGGCGGCGACCGGGGCGAGGGCTTCTGGTTTGCCGGCGCCGACTACAAGGTCGGCAAGCCGCTGGTGCTCAGCTACTACCTGGGCGAGCTGGAGGCCTTCTATCGGCAGCACTACCTGGGGCTGGTGCACACCCTGTCCCTGGGGCCCGGCAGCCTGGCCAGCGACCTGCGCTACTTCCGCAGCCGCGATGTCGGGCAGGCCCGCAACGGCGAGCTGGACAACCACATGCTCAGCGCCCTGCTGACCTACACCGTCGATGGCCATGCCCTGAGCGCCGGCTACCAGCGCCTGAATGGGGAAGGGGGCTTGCCCTTCGTCGAAGGCGCCACCGTCTACAGCTTCAGCAATGCCGGGGTGGGCAAGTTCATCGAGGAGGACGAACGCACCTGGATGCTCGGCTACGCCTACGACTTCGCCGCCCTTGGCGCGCCGGGGCTGAGTGCCGGCCTGCACTACTTCAAGGGACGGGATGGAACCACCGTGCTGCGGGGGGCCGAGGTGGCGGCCAATGAGTGGGAGCGTGACCTCGACCTGGCCTATGTGGTGCAGACGGGCGCCCTCAAGGGGCTGGGCCTCAAGTGGCGGCACATCGCCTACCGCTCCAGCTACAGCCGCGACCGCGACAACAACCGGCTCTACATGACCTACGACATCGCCCTCTGGTAGGGCCGGATGCTGCGTGCCCAGCGGACCACCCGGGTGCTCGGACGGGCGCCCTGCAACCCAAGGAGATACCCCTGATGGACTGGCTGACACAGCCTGAATTCTGGATGGCCCTGGCGCAGATCGTCGCCATCGACATCCTGCTGGGCGGCGACAACGCCGTGGTCATCGCCCTGGCCTGCCGCCACCTGCCCGAGGCACAGCGTCGCCGGGCGATCCTCGGCGGCGTGGCGGGTGCCATCGCATTGCGCATCCTGCTGCTGTTCTTCGCCCTGCAACTGCTTGCCTTGCCTTTCCTCAAGCTGGCCGGGGCGCTGATGCTGCTGTGGATCGGCATCAAGCTGTTGCAGCCCGAGCCGGAGGCCGCCCACGAGGTGGTGGCTGGCACCGGTTTGTTCAGTGCCATCAGGACCGTCATCGTCGCCGACGCGGTGATGAGCCTGGACAACGTGCTGGCCGTGGCCGGTGCGGCCGGTGGCAACCTGCTGCTGGTGAGCCTGGGCGTGCTGATCAGCATCCCCATCATCGTCTGGGGCAGCCAGCTCGTCCTGCGCCTGCTGGATCGCTACCCCCAGGTGGTGCTGCTGGGCGGCGGCCTGCTGGGCTGGATTGCCGGCGGCATGCTGGTGACGGATGTGGCCCTGGCCGGCTGGTTGCCCGAGGCCGCCTGGGTCCGGCCGCTGGCATCCGCCTCCGCTGCCGCGCTGGTCATTGCCTGCGGGCTGCTGGTGGGCCGCCGGCAACCGACCGTCCCGGCTGAGGATGGGCAGGCCGACTCCGAGGCTTGAGCGAAGTACAGCGACAAGGTCCGGGCCCGCCGCAAGGCGGGCACCAGACACGGCGATCAGCCTTTCAGCGGGGGCGTGCGCGGCGGGACGATCCGGCGCGAGCCGGTGGACTCGAACGCGGCGGCGTAGCGCAGCAGGGCGTTGTCGTCATAGGCGCGGCCGGCGAAGGTCAGGCCCACCGGCATGCCGATGTCGGCCATCACGCCCATGGGCACGGTGACGGTGGGTACGCCCAGGTGGCGGATGGCGAGGTTGCCGTTGGCGACCCAGACGCCATTGCTCCAGGCGATGTCGGCGGATGCCGGGTTGACGTCGGCATCCGCCGGGGCCACGTCGGCCACGGTGGGGAACAGCACGGCGTCCAGGCCCTGGGCCTGCATCCAGTCCTCCAGGTCGATCTTGCGGGTGTACTCCAGGGCGCGCAGGCCGTCGGGCAGGGTCTCGATGCGGTCCCAGGGGGTGATGCCGCGCTCGGCCATGGTCACGTACTCGGCCATGCTCGCCGCCAGGTCGCCCTCGCGGTTGGGCAGGGTGCCGGGTTCGTGGGGGAAGATCTGCGGGCCATCCACGTCCTTCAGGCGGTTGAGCTTCGGATCGCCGTTGGCCTGGAGGAAGTCGTCGAAGGCCCAGGCGGTCAGGTCCCACAGCTCGTGGTGGAGGAACTCCTTGGAGACGATGCCGCGGTTGAACACCGTGGGCGCGCCGGGGCGGTCGCCCTCGCAGTTGGAGACCAGCGGGAAGTCCACTTCCAGCACTTCGGCACCGGCCGCTTCCAGGGCCTGGCGCGCCTGCTCCCACAGTGCGATGACACTGGGGCGGGTGTGGATGCGCTGGCCGGTGGGGCCGCCGATGCCGGGGTTCTCGCTGGTGCCGGCGTCCGGGTCCTGGTTGATGAACATGCGCGGCACGCCGAAACGCTTGCCGGCCAGGGCTTCGGTGCCGGCGGCCAGGTCCTGGTAGCGGGCGGGGCGGACTTCGCTCACCGAGGGGATCGGCACCCAGGGCTGCAGGCGCCAGAGGTCGCCGCGCTTCTCGGCGTCCTCGGCGACGATCACGTCGAGCACGTCCAGTAGGTCGGCCATGGTGCGGGCGTAGGGCACCACCACGTCCATGGTCGGGGTCAGCGGCCAGTTGCCACGGATGGAGATCACCCCACGGGACGGGGTGTAGGCGCACAGGCCGTTGTTGGAGGCGGGGCCCCGGCCGCTGGACCAGGTCTCCTCGGCCAGGCCGAAGGCGGCGAAGCTGGCAGCCGTGGCGGTGCCGGCACCGTTGGAGGAGCCGGAAGCGAAGGGCGCGGTGAGGTAGCCGGCGTTGTAGGGGCTTTCGGCACGGCCGTAGACGCCGCGCTGCATGCCGCCGTTGGCCATGGGCGGCATGTTGGTCTTGCCCAGACAGATGGCGCCGGCGGCGCGCAGGCGTTCGATGGTGAAGGCGTCGCGGTAGGCCACCAGGTCCTTGAAGGCGGGGCTGCCGGAGGCGGCGGTGAGGCCCTTGACCAGGTAGCTGTCCTTGGCGGTGTAGGGGATACCGTCCAGCGGGCCGAGGGTTTCGCCCCGGGCGCGGCGGGCGTCGGAGGCTTCGGCTTCGGCGAGGGCCTCGGGGTTGCGCACCACCACGGCATTGAGGGCGGTGGCGGTGTTGGGGCCGTCGTAGGCGTCGATGCGGGCGAGGTAGGCCTTCACCAGCTCGACGGCGGTGGTCCGGCCCGACTCCAGCGCAGCGCGCAGGTCGGCAATGGAAACTTCGGTTACTTCGATCATGGGGTCACCGCTGGCAGGTGCCGCGTGGCACGCGTGGTTCGGAATTCGGCGGGCAGGGCCCGGGGCTCGATGCCTTCCGGGCCGTGGGCCGGGCGAGTCGAGGCGACCTATTTAGCATCTGGCGGCGTCGGGCGGAATCTCCTGGTCGCGTTTTCGCATGTGGGTGGCCTGTTCGCGTCCGCCAGCGGGTTTTGGCGAGGCGGTTTTTCCTCTTGTAGACTTCCCCCGCCTTGTCAGAAAAGAACGCCGCATGAATCGGCCGTATCCTGCACCTGCTTTCCTGAACACGCTTTCCCTGCCCAGCCTCTTCGGTCTCTGGGCGTGCCTGCTCGTGGCCCTGGTGCTGGCGACCGCGCCGGCTCGGGCGGAGGAGGTGGTGGATGCCGCGGCGATGAGCGAGCAACCGCTGTCGCTGACCGACGCCCTGGACCTGCTGGAGGACCCGCAGGCCCGCTACGGCCTGGACGATGTACGCAACCCGCCGCTGGCCGAGCGCTTCGAGGGTGGGCGAGCGCCGGCCAACGCCCTGGCGCTGGGCTTCACCCGTTCAGCGTTCTGGCTGCGGGTGGCGCTGCACAATCCGGGCGACGTGCCGCTGCGCCGGATGCTGGTGGTGGACAACCCGCGCGTGTCCCAGGTCGACGCCTTCCTGCCGGATGGCCAGGGGGGCTATCGCACGGTGCTCACCGGCAGCGACCGGCCGTTCGACACGCGTCTCTACCCCAATCGCAACTTCGTCTTCCCGCTGCTGCTGGCCCCTGGCGAGACCCAGGTGGTGTACCTGCGGGTGGCGTCCAAGATCGGCCTGCTGGTGCCGCTCAAGCTCTGGGATGAGGCGGCCTTCCATGTTGCCGAGCGCGAGGACTACGCGATCCAGGCGTGGTACTTCGGCATCGCCACCGCGATGATCCTCTTCAACCTGCTGCTGTTCGCCGTGCTGCGCGACCGCACCTACCTGTTCTACGTCATCTACGTCGGCCTGATGATGCTGGGCTTGGCCAGCAAGAACGGCCTGGCACCGGAGTCGCCCTGGGACGCCTTGCTGCTGAATTCCAACGAGGCCTATTACTCCGGCGTGTCCCTCGCCCTGGTGGGCATGCTGCTGTTCACCCGGCGCATGCTGCAGACCCGCGAAAGCCTGCCGCGTACCGACCGGCTGATGCTGGCGCTGGTGGGGCTGTACCTGCTGACCCCGGCGCTGTACTGGATGGCGCTGCCGGTGTTCGCCCGCGCGGCGGTGCTGCTGAACCTGGCCACGGCCTTGCTGATCGTCGGCGTGGCCGTGGCCTGTGCCTTCAGGCGCCAGCGCACCGCGTACTTCTTCATCGGTGCCTTCGCCCTGCTCATCGCCGGGGGCACCACCACCATCCTGCGGGCCATCGGCCTGCTGCCCACCAACGTCTTCACCGTGGACGGCATCCAGCTCGGCTCGGCGATGGAGATGATGCTGCTGGCCTTCGCCCTGGCCGATCGCTACAACGTCATGCGCCGCGAAAAGGCCCGGGTGAAGGACGAGCTGCTGCGCGCCCAGCAGCAATTGGTGGAGAACCTGCAGCAGTCGGAACGGCTGCTGGAGCAACGGGTGGCCGAACGTACCGACGAGTTGCAGGTGCTCAATCGTCGACTGAAGACCCTCAGCCTCACCGACGGCCTGACCGGCATCGCCAACCGGCGGCACTTCGACGTGATGCTGAGCCAGGCCTGGAGCCATGCGCAGCGCAACGGGGAGCCGCTGGCCCTGGCAGTGATGGATGTGGACTGGTTCAAGCCCTACAACGACCACTACGGCCACCCGGCCGGTGATGCCTGCCTGCGCCAGGTGGCCCAGGCCCTGAGCGCCACGCTGTGCCGCTCCAGTGACCTGATGGCGCGCTACGGCGGCGAGGAGTTCGTCTTCCTCGCCCAGAACAGCGGCGTCGAAGGGGCGCTGGGCCTGGCACGCCGCGTGGCCGAGGCCATGGAGGCGCTGCACCTGCCCCATGAGCGTTCGCCCCTGGGCCGCGTCACCCTGAGCATCGGTGTGGCCGCGATGGTGCCGCAGCCCGGCCAGCTCCCCGAGGTGTTGTTGCAGCGTGCCGACGCCGCGCTCTACGAGGCGAAGCGAGGCGGTCGCAACCAGGTGGTGGTCGACGGCTGACGGCCTTCGGCATTGCAGAACACCCTGCGCCGTAGGCGCCACCCTTGCATCCTGCAAATGGCAGGGTGATGTCGAGCGCACGCAAGTGACTGATTTGCCTGGGGACCCGCCACGGGGGCGGTGTGGCACGAGGTCTGCACCCAAGGGAGGACACCGAACCCAAGGAGCCTCCCCATGAGCATCGCCATCCAGGAACTCTTCCAGGCATTCCCCGGCTACGAGATCGCCATCACTCCCCGGCCCGACGGCATGTTGCTGCTGTGCCTCAAGCACGGTGACGCAGAGCCCCTGCGCAAGGCCATCGACGGAGACGTGGTGTTCTGTGAGCAGCGCGTGCGCCGTGTCATCCGTGAACTGACCCGCGACCTGAAGCTGGCCGCCGGGGAAGTGAGCTGGAAGGGCGAGGGCAACCAGTGGGTGCGTGCCGAGCTGCCCACCTTCACCGGTGACCCCATCCACTTCACCGCCGCCAAGACCCTGTTCGCCCGCCGCGCCGTGCGCCGCCCGGGCCAGGCCCTGGCCGACGCGGTGCGTTGATCAGCGCTGGGCCACCAGGAACAGGCGCGGGAACGGCAGCAGCACGCTGCCGTCGTCCAGGGTCGGGTAGGCCTCGGCCAGTTCGGCCCGGTAGGCCGCCAGGAAGGCCTGCTGGCCGGCATCGTCCAGCGGCGCCAGGAAGGGGCGCAGCCCGGTGGCGCGGAGCCACTCGATGATGGCCCCCGGGCCGCCCGCCAGCGGGTGGTAGTAGGTGGTACGCCACAGGTCGACGCGGGCGCCGGCCTGGGTCAGCAGGCGGTAGTACCACTTCGGCGCATGGCGCGCCTCTCGGGCGCCGGCCGCCTCGCGCAGGGCGTCCGCCCAGGGGCCACTGGCAGCCACTTCGCGCATCAGGCGGTGGGAGTCCTCGTCGAGGTTGTCGGGTATCTGCACCGCCAGGCAGCCGCCGGGTGCCAGTTGCGCCAGCAGGCGCGGCAGCTGGCTGCCATGGTCCGGCAGCCACTGCAGGGAGGCGTTGGCAAAGATCAGGTCCGGTGCCACCTGGGCAGTCCACTGGGCGATATCGCCCTCGAGGAAGGTTACGCCCGGCAGGCGTTGGCGAGCGGCGTCGAGCATGTCGGGCGAGCTGTCCAGCCCGCTGATGGCTGCGTGCGGGTAACGCTCCACCAGCAGCTGGGTGGAGTTGCCGGGGCCGCAGCCGAGGTCGATGGCGTGGTGCACGTCGGTCAGCGGCACCCGCGCCAGCAGCTCGATGGCCGGGCGGGTGCGTTCGTCTTCGAACTTGCGGTACTGCTGGGCGGACCAGGTCATGGCGGGCTCCTCCGACGGGAAGCGCCCATCATCCTCGCAGCCGCCTGTTCACACCAGCGCGGGTGGCTCCGATGCTGCCGGGCGGTAGAGCACCAGGCGGTAGGTGACCAGGCAGATCATCCAGTCGAACAGCAGCGTCCAGACGTTGTGCGAGAGAAAGTGCGCGCCCTGCATCATCCGTCCCAGGGACAGCACCGACCCCAGCACCAGCGCGCCCATCAGGGCCGCACGGGCCAGCCGTGGGCGGCGGTCCCGCAGGAAGAAGAACAGCGCCAGCAAGGCAAAGCCGCTGGAGGCGTGTCCGCCCGGCCAGCAACGCCCGGGGTGGTCGGTGGGCGCACGCTGGGACAGCAGCGGGGTGTAGACCTCCTCGCCACCGAAGGCCGTGAGATCCCACGGGCAATGCACCTCGGTCAGCGCCTTGAGCGGCGTGACGATGGCGGTGGACAGTCCCAGCGCCAGCACCAGGTAGCCCAGCGAGCGGCGCCAGCCGGCCATGCGCTTGAGCAGCAGGCTGGCGACGAAGCCCACCAGGGCGAACACCGCCATCACGATCACGGCCTGCTTGACCCGGTCATGCAGGATGGTTTCGAGGAAGTAGCTGTGCCCGCCGACGAAGCCGGTGGCCGGGTCGTAGAAGGCGTTGGCGATGGCGAAGTCCAGGCGCGTCGGGTCGAGCACCAGCAAGACGGTCATGCAGACCAGGGGCAGCACCGCCCACAGGCGGAAGTTGAACGGCCGCGAGACGACCGTCGCGCGGGGCGGGGTATCGGCCTCCAGTTCGGTAGGGAAGGTGGCGTCGGGGGTGTGGTTCATGGTCGGTCCTTATACGGTCAGGCCCTCCCTGCCGGACGTGCAGGTGGGCATGGGCGCCGACCTTAAGTGTGGGCGTGTCATTTTTGCGTGAAAAACACAGCGTCGATGCCGCTGTGAAAAACTGCACGGCGATTGATGTTTTTTTCACGCGGTTTTGACACCCGGTTGATTGATGCGCCCCTAGTCTGGCCCTCCCTGTCACTGGGAGTGGATGGCATGACTGACCCCCGTCGGGCCCAATCGGGCAGCACCCTGGAGCCGGCCTTCGTGCCCGCGTCGCTGGACGCGGCTGCGCCCCGGCCGAGCCTCTGGCGGCGGTTGGCCAACTGGCGCGAGGACCAGGTGGCGCGCCGCGCGCTGCGCCTGGCCGGGGAACCCTGCCTGGTGCTCGACCTGCCCTGTGGCAGCGGCCGCTTCTGGCCCGTGCTGGTGGGCTGGGCCAACCGCATCGTCATCGGCGCCGACGAATCCGCGCGCCGCCTGGACGTGGCCCTGCACGAACAACCGGCGAACGTGCTGCAGCGCATCCGCCTGCTGCAGACCTCCGCCTTCGGCATCGACCTGGGCGAGAACGCCGTCGACTGCATCTTCTGCATGCGCCTGATGCACCGGCTCGGCGAACCCGGACAGCGCCTGGCCATGCTGCGGGAATTCCACCGGGTCACCCGCGACACGCTGATCCTCTCGCTCTGGGTGGACGGCAACTACCGCGCCTGGCGCCGCCGCCGGCTGGGCCGTGGCGACCGCGACCGACACGTCGCGCGCCGCAGCGAGGTCGAGGCCGAGTTCCGCCAGGCCGGCTTCGAGATCATCGGCCACCAGGACGTCCTGCCGGGCTGGGCGATGTGGCGGGTGTATACCTTGCGCAAGGTGGAGTGAGCTGGCCGTCTCATAGGTCGACTGCGTCGCTCAGCCCTTGCAGCCCTCATCCAGCAACAGTTCAGCAGCCGGGACGCCGGCTCCGGTGTCCACGCGCAGCAGGCAGGGGTGGCGGACGGTGCTTTCCAGTACCTGGCTCTGCACCGGCAGCAGGTCGCCGATGAAGGCGCTCTGCAGCACCGGGTTGCCCTGGAAACGGTTGCCGCCGAGCACGATCTGCTCCAGCCCTTCTACCCGCACCATGGCTTTGCCAATGCCCCCCAGGGTGTTGCCGGTGAGCATCAGGCGGCCGGGCAGGCGTTGGGGGTTGCGCAGGCTGACGGCGTATTCGGGGGTGTTGCCGATCTGGTTGCCCACCAGGAACAGCGCGCCGCCGACATTGTTGGCGTCGATGCCGCTGCCTTGGGTGTTGCCGATGAGGTTGCCCTCCAGCAGCAACGGCCGGACTTCGCTGGGTGCCAGCTGGTTCAGCAGGATGCCGGTGCCGTGGGAGGCGCCCAGCAGGTTGCGGCGGATGCCCAGGGCACCTTGCTGCTCCACCACTTCGATGCCGGCCTTGGCGGTGTTCAGCACGCTGTTGTCGGCGATCAGCCCGCTGACCTGGCCGCGTGCGCGCAGGCCGCTGTTGTTCTGCACGCCGTCGATGCGGTTGCCCAGGACTTCGACCTGGCTGTCTTTCAAGTCCACCGCGTACTGCTGCTGGTCGCTGAAGCGCGACCCCTGTACCCGCGCGCGGGCGTGCTGCAGCTCCAGGGCGGTGGACAGGTCGCTGAAGGTGCTGTTGCGCACCAGCACCCGTGCCGGCGCTGTGGAGGCGGGCTGCTGGGGGCTCAGGGCCGTGGTGATGCCCCGGGTGAAGTTGGCGTTGTAGCCGAGCCGCTCCAGGTGTGAATCCTCGATGTGCAGGGTGCTGCCGGCCCAGGCCATCACGAAGGGGCGATACGGGTCCTGGGTGTCGCCTGGCGATTCGCCTTTCCAGCTGGAGAGGGTGGCGCCCTTGAGCTGCAGCAGCCCTCGGTTGATCAGCGCGGTGCCGGAGGGGGTGTACAGGTACAGCGTGCTGCCTTCGATCCGCAGGGCTGCGCCGGGGGCGATCACCAGCGGGTAGCTGAGCAGGTAGCCGTCCTTGTGCCGCTTCAGCACGTGGGGGTCGTTGAGTGCGCTGGAGAGCTGTTCCAGGGTCAGGCTGCCGCCGCTGATCACCACCGCTTGCGGGTGGTGGGCCTGGTAGCCGGCGATGGCGCGGAACAGGCCGTTCCTGGCGAAGGGCTCGAAGTACCAGCTGCCCTGCTGGGAGGAGAACATCGTCTCCAGGCTGGCGTGTGCGCGGCCTGCGGGCACGGCCGTTTCCAGGGGAGGGAGGACCGCCTGGGCGATGGCGTCACGGGCGTGCTGAAGCTCGGCCTGCTGGCCATCCCATGGCAGCAGGCTGAGGGCCGGATGGGGCGGCTGGTAGCTGGCCGCCTGGGCATCAAGGCCCAGCAGCAGGGGCAACAGGCCTGCGAGCAGGCGGCGGCCGGAGCGGAATATGACCTGGCGCATGTGCGGTCCTTCTTTCAATCCTGGGTCGGGTACATCGGCTTGATGGGGCCGCCGATCTGGCTGTAGTTGTCCACGTCGCCGCCCATTTCGTCGTAGAGCCGCCGGGCCCAGGGATGGCCCGGGTAGCGATGCAGGTAGGGGATCAGCCAGGCGAACTTGTAGGGCGCGACCTCGTCCTGGTCGTGTGCCTGCAGCTCCGGCAGCTTCTCGGGTTCGAGCTGGCTGCGGGCGGCGAAGCTGGCCAGCAGCCACAGCGTCTGGCGCTCGTCGCCGCTGAGTGGCCGGCCGTTGGCTTCGGCGCTCTCCACCAGCAGCATCAGCGGGGCCAGGGCGTACTGGGTGTAGGTGCTGGCGAGCTTGCCGCGGGCCACTTCCAGGGGCAGGTAGGCGTAGTCGCCGCTCGTGCTCCGCTGGGCCTGGGCGAGGCCCCGCCGCAGGCTGTAGTCGGCCCAGGCGATGAAGTCTTCGCGCTCCACCAGCATCCCCACCGAGGCCACGGCCCAGCCGGCCCAGTAGTCATGGTTGTTGAAGTAGGGGAAGTCCGGAACGTGACGAGGCTGGTACTCGGCGATCACCCGTTCCGCCAGGCGCTCCAGCCAGGCCTTCTGCTCGCTGTCCAGCTCATAGCGGCCGTCACTGAGGGCACGCACCTTGAGCAGGGTGGAGCCGATGGCAGCCAGCGCCCATTTGCGTGCGGCGATGCCGGTCTTGCTGGCGTCGGGGTTTTCCAGCGCGCGGGCGTGGGCCCAGCGGCCGAGCCAGGTGTCGAGGCAGGCGAGGGCCTGGTTGGCCCGCTCGGGGCGCTTCGCCCGCTGGAACTCCTTGGAGGCGCGGATCAGCCCGCCGATGTAGCCCTTCACCTGGGCCTGGACCTTCTTGGCCTGCACGTCGGGCGTGGCGCTCAGGCGCGATTTGGTGACGTCGCTCTGGTCGTACTTGCTCTCGAACTGCAAGGCGCCCGTGTAGGGCTCGGGGGCGGGGTAGGGGCAGCCCAGGCGGCGGTAGTCACTCACCATGGCGGCCTGGGGCGTCGCCTGGTTGGCCCAGAGGGAGTTGACCGCCTGCGCCGGGCTCATGGGCAGCACCAGCAGCAGGGCGAGGGCGCAGAGCAGGTGGCGGCTCATCGACATAGCTGTATATCCACCTGGGTCGACTGGGCGATGTCCACGGTGGGCTCCATGAACACCGAAAGCAGGTTGGCGCCCTTGAACGCCTCGGCCCGGCTGAGTTCCAGGTAGTAGTGGCCACCGGTGACCACGGCCTCGCGGCGGAACCACACCTTGTCCCGGGCGCCATTGTCGTAATAGACGATCACGTAGAAGTCCTTGAGGTTGCGGTCGCTGATGCGGATGTCTAGGAAACCGTCCAGATCGCTGAGGTCGCGGCGCTGGTCGCCGGCATTGCTGAGCAGTTCGATGCGCTGGTTGACCTTCAATACGCCGGTTTTCAGCGTGTTGCGGGCCAGGGGCTCGGCGCGGCAGCCGCCCTTGATGGCGGGAATCAGTTGGCGATAGCTGAGCGGGTCTTGCAGGCGGTAGTTGGCCGGCAGCTCCCAGACGATGAGCCTGGGCGGCTTCTGTGGCGAGTAGCTGTCCGATTGCAGGTATTCCAGCAGCGCGCCGTCCTGGCCGGCGCCGGGGAGGGCGTAGTTGAGGATGTCCACGTCGAGGTACTGCTTGAGGAAACCGTCGAAGTTGAACTGCTTGCTTTCGTCCTCCCGCGCGGCCGAGTTGGAGGTGCCGACCAGCACCACTTCCGGGTCCGGGGCGTCGTCGAACAGGGCGTCGGCATCGTCGCTGACCGGGATGGTCTGGAAGCCGCGCACGTACTGGAAGCCGTAGTTGTTGCCGCAGATGCGCGAGAGCGCCAGGTTCATGGTGCCGTCCTTGGGCACCATCACGCCGGGTTCGGTCTGGTAGTGCTTCTTCGCCAGGCCGGCGTACAGCGGGTGGCGGCGGATTTCGTCGGCCACCAGGCGGGCAGTCGCCTCGGCTCCGGCCGGGGTCCAGTGGTGGTCACGGCGGAAGAAGTATTCCTTCTGCGGCGGGTGCTCCACCAGTTGCATGACGTCCGGCACGATGGCGCCGCCGGCCCGCAGCTGCCCCGCGAAGTGGCGCAGGCTGGCGCTGGCCTTGGCGTAGTCGAAGCCATAGGCGCGGTCGGGGCGGATCTTGTCCCGGTGCATCAGCCCGCGGGTGGGCTGGATGGCGATGACCACGTCGGTGCCCTGGGCCTTGAAGGTGCGCATCAGCCGGGCGAACTCGGGCTCCATGGCGGTGGGGATGCCGAAGTCGTTGGTCAGGTCGACCACGGAGCGGAACAGCCAGCGGTCCTTGCCCGGCGCGATCTCGCGCATGAGCTTCATGTTGCCCTCGGCGTACTGCTGGGGATCGGTCAGGCCGGGGCAGAGCAGGCATTCCAGGTCGCCGCAGGTGGGCGTCTCGGCAGCGAGCGCCGGGAGGCTGGCGAGGGCCAGGAACAGGGCCAATCCGTGCTGCAAGGTCTTCTTCATGGTCGAGGCGGGTTCATCCGTTGTTGAGGTGGGCGCCCGTGGGGCCGGGCGCCGATCCCTGTCGTCGCATCACTCGGTGGGGTCGACGCTGTTGGCCAGGCTGAGGGTGCGGTAGCCGCCGGCCTGGGGCAGCAGCACGTAGCTGTAGGAGCGGCCCTTCTTCAGGAAGAGTTCGTCGAACTGCGCCAGGCTCTGTTCGCCGGCGTAGGCGGCGAAGCCGATCTTGATCTCGTTCACCATGCGGCTGCCGGTCTGGTTCTTGCCCAGTGCCTGGACGATGTCGTGCTTGCCGTCGCGGGTCTTCAGCGCCACGTCCTGGCCGGTGAGGTTGTAGAAGGCCACCTGGGCTTTCTTCGGCTCGTTGACGAAAGCGTCGGCGATGACGATCAGCTCGCTGCCGGTGTAGAGCAGGGTGGTGGCGGTGTTGGCCTTCAGCTCGGGCTCGACGGCCAGAGTGCCGGTGGCAATGCGGTGCTTGCCCTGGGGCACGAAGCGGTAGCCGCCGATCTGCCCGGCCGGCACTTTCTGCGGGTTGACCTTGCCGCTCAGGGTCACGTCGATGCCCTTGTCGGAGAGGTTGAGCACCCGCACGAAGGCGGAGTCGGCCGGGGCGACGGCGTCGTAGAGGTCGGCATTGGCATCCTTGGCGGCCTGGGCCGGCAGGTGGATGGCCAACAGCAGCGCCAGTGCGCTCAGCAGACGGAGTGTGATTCGCATGAGGGGTCTCCTTGGTCGTCGAATCAGAAGTGGCTGGGCTGCTCGGCGCGGGCGCGCGCGGCAACCATGTTCTGGGCGAGCACGGTGCGCACCGGGAATTCCCAGATCACCGTATCGAGGCCGGGGTCGGCCAGTTGCGGACCTTGCAGCAGCAGTTCCATGGCCTGGAAGGGGCCACGGGCTTCCTGGGCCAGGGTCACCAGGTCGCTGCGCAGGTATTCCTTCATGAAGCCGACGAAGTTCCAGTCGTCGATCTTGCTGTAGCTGGTGCCCACCAGCAGCAGCGGGCTGCCTTCGTCGTCGAACAGCGCCGCATCGCTGACCGTCTGTTCGGCCTTGAGGGTCTCGAACAGGTGCAGGTCGACCGGGGCGAAATCCGTGGCGGCCAGGCCGGTGTCGAACTGCACGTAGTTCATCAGGTCACCCTTGTGCGGCTTGCTGCCCACCTGCTGCGAGCGGTAGGCCGTGGTGCCGACCAGGGCGGGGTTGCCCCGGGCGAAGGTGGCCGCTGCGAGGCGTGCGCCTTCGGGGCTCCAGTGGGTGTCGTTGGGCAGGAACAGGGCCTGGCCGTCCCGCGCGGCGAGAAAGGCGTGGCGCACCGGGGTGACGTCGACGCCTTCGGCTCTCAGCTGCTCGACGAAGCGGTCGTACAGCGCCACCGCGCGCAGGTCGGGCTGCACGCGGGCGCGGGCGGCGTAGATGTCCAGCTTCATCGGCACGGGCAGCAGCACCAGCTTCTTGCCGTGCGCCGCCAGGCGGTCGCGTACCTGGACGATGGCTTGCACCTGCTGCTGCAGGTTGGCGGGCAGGTCGCGGGTCACCAGGTATTCCTGGTTGGTGAAGAGCCAGCCGTCGCGGCCGAGCACCACGCCGCTGGTGGCTTCGCCGAAGAGCATGAAGCGGATGTCCGCCCAGGCCTGTACGGACGGCTCGCGGAGGAAGAAACGCTTGTCGTAGAACTGCTCGAACTTGCGCAGCAGCTTGCCGTCCACGAACAGCGACCAGGTGTCGGTCTGGGTCTTGCCGAAGCCGAACACGGCCGGCAGGGAGTAGAGGAACATGCCGCCCAGCAGGGCGATGAACAGCAGTCCATTCCACAGGCTGGCCGACGTGATCACGGGGAATTTCATCGGGTCCGCTCCTAGAACTGGAAATATAGGAAGGGCGAGAAGGAGTTCGCCGCCAGGCTGCTGAGGGCGACGAAGAAACCGCTCCAGAGCATCAGGGCCTGGACGCCGCCGAAGTGCTGCATGACGTAGCCGTCCTTCAGTCCGGCGTAGTAGCGAACGTTGTTGCGGCCGGCCAGCACCAGCCAGGCCAGCGCCACCAGGTTGAAGGCCATGGCCATGCGCGAGGTGCCGAGGATGTACAGGTCGAGGCTGCCGAGGCCGTTCAGGCCCAGCAGGCCGGCGTAGATGTCCAGGCTGTGGCGCAGGTCGTTGGTGAAGAACAGCGGCATGCTGAGGAGGATGAGCACGGCCGTGCGCATGTTGCGCCAGAAGCGGTAGGGCGTCGTGATCTTGGTGGCGATGCCCAGCTGGCGCTCGATCACCATGGCCACGCCGAAGAACAGCCCCCAGAAGATGAAGGCGAAGCTGGCGCCATGCCACAGGCCCGACAGCAGCATGGTGAGGACCAGCGCCGGCATCGGCCCGGCCACGCGCTTGCGCACCAGCGGCATGAACACGTAGTCCCGCAGGTAGTGGGCCAGCGTCATGTGCCAGCGCTGCCAGAACTCGGTGACGCTCTGGGCCACGAAGGGCTGGTTGAAGTTCTCCGGGAAGCGGAAGCCCATCATCAGCGCCAGGCCGATGGCCATGTTGCTGTAGCCGGCGAAGTCGAAGTAGAGCTGGAAGCAGGCCGCCAGCAGGCCGAACCAGCTCTCCACCAGTTGCAGCTCGCCCTGGGCGATGAACAGGCCGCTGACCGGCGCCAGGTTGTCGGCGATCAGCACCTTCATGATGAAACCGACCATGAAGCGCCCCACGCCGATGGAGAACAGCTCCAGGGAGTGGGTGCGCTGGCGCAGCTGCGGTGCCAGCTGGCTGTAGCGCAGGATGGGCCCGGCCACCAGGTGCGGGAAGAGGGCGACGAAGGCGGCGAAGTCGATGAAGTTGCGCGTCGGCTCGGCGTCCTTGCGGTAGATGTCGATGATGTAGCTCAGGGCATGGAACACATAGAAGGAGATGCCCAGCGGCAGCAGGATGTGCTCCAGGGTGAAGGTGTTGATGCCCAGCGGGGCCAGCAGCGCCGCCAGCACCTCGGCACCGAAGTTGGCGTACTTGAAGTAGCCGAGGGTGGCGAGGTTGCCAATCACCCCAAGCCACAGCAGGCGGCTGGCAGCCTGGCGGTTGCCGGCCTCCTGCTGTTGCCTGATGCGCAGGCCGAACCAGAAGTTCCAGTAGGTGATGCCGACGAACAGCAGCAGGAAGTCCGGCCGCCACCAGGCATAGAACAGGTAGCTGGCGGCGACGATGACGCTGGAGCGCCACGCCGGCCGGGCGAGGAAGTACACCAGCAGGAAGACCGGCAGGTAGAGGAACAGGAAGACGTTGGAGGCGAAGATCATCGGATGCTCCCTCAGTAGCGCATGACGAGGCCGAAGGAGATCTGGAAGTCGTCGCCGCTCTCCAGGGCGTCGCCGGCCCGGAGGTAGCTGGCGCTGACCAGCGCGTTCAGGTCGAGGTGCTTGCCCTCGTAGGCGAGCGGGAACATCTTCCAGTAGTAGTTCAGGTCCAGCACCTGGCCGACGTCGCGCTGGCCGTTGCCGCGCCCGGCGCGGATCGCCTGGCGGCGGTCGCGGGCCTGCTGCTGGTCGACGCGCACCGGCAGGTCGCCGTCGGCATCGCGCAGGTAGAGGTCGCTCAGGCGGATGTCCAGCGAGCTGCGGGCCGTGGGCCGGGTTTCCAGGGCCACGCCGTAGTACTTCAGGTTGCGCATGTTCAGGGCCACGAAGGAGCTGACCAGGCGGGTGCTGTAGCTGGACGGGTTGACGATGCGGTCGGACTGGATGCGGTTCAGGCGGAAGCCGTCGGCCTCGTTGTCCGGGGCGTCGGTCAGGCCCGCGCGCAGGGCGATCCGGGGTTCCCAGGGCGCGTCGTGAAAGCGCTTGCCGACCTCGCCCAGCATCAGCCAGCCACGGCTGTCGCCCCGCTCGCTGACGCCGTCGGCGTCGGTGGTGCGGGTGCGCCCCCGGAGGCGCACCGCTTCCAGGTGGTAGTCGCTGAACAGCGGGCTGACGCGCAGGTCGTCGCCGCTGAAGAACAGCCCGGCGCGGGTGCCGGTGAAGTCCTGGGCGTCGTCGGGGTCGGCGTTGCTCCGGTCGTTCTCGTGGAGCACGCGGGCGCCGACCCAGTTGCGCTCGCTCCAGCGCCAGGCGTACTCGCCCATGGCGTAGCGCGTGTTCTCCTCGGTGGGGTCGAGGCTGTTGACGTCGGTGTTGTAGTTCCAGAACTTCTGCGCCACGGCGACGAAGCCATGGGAGAAGGCATCGCGGTAATCGAAGCGCAGCGATTCGATGCTGTCGTCCCACCAGATGCCGTAGGTGTCGTAGAAGCGCTGCCGCCCGGCGGAGAAGGAGAAGCGCGGGTCGTCCCCCAGCAGGTTGCGGCGCACATAGAGTTCGCGCAGTTCGCTGTAGAAGTGCTCCGGGCGTTCGTTGCGGGTGCTCTGCTGGAAGTTGTCGTCCTGCAGCGGCGTGGCGGACTGGCTGGAGTCGTAGTTGATCCAGGCGCGGCCGAAGACTTCCCACCTGGCCCAGCGTTTCTCCGGGGAATACCAGTGGTAGCTCGGCTCGTAGCGCAGGCTGTAGAAGCCCTTGCGGTCCGCGCCCAGCACCGAGTCCTCGGGGCCGTAGCCGCCCTGCAGGGTGAGCTTGTTGAAGAACTCCGAGGTCACCGGGGGCAGGGTGTCCAGCGACAGCGCAGCCGGCTCGGCGGGTGTCGCGGCCGGGCCGAAGGCGTACTCTTCGGCGGCCGCGACCGCGCCGCTGACCGTCACGGCACCGATGCACAGCAGTGCCTTCCACTCGTTCACAGGCGGTACTCCTTGTAGATCGCGTCACGGGCGAGGGTGGCCCGCTGCAGCTCGTCGCTGCTCATTTCCTTTTCCAGGCGCTTCAGCAGGCCATTGGCGCGGAATTCGCCCAGGCCCTTGGCGGCCTCGGCGTAGGCGTGGGCCTTGACCTTGTCGTGGCAGATGGCGCGGCCGAAGTTGTAGAGGCTGGCGATGCGGTAGTAGGCCGAGGGCGAGCCGTTGAGCGCCTGCTGGTGGAAGATCGCCAGGGCCTTGTCCAGGTCCGGCTCGTCGAGGCCGCCTCGGCTGTAGAGGTCCCCCAGCAGCAGCTGGGCTTCGGGGTAGTTGGCGTCGAGCAGTTCCTGGATCAGCCCATGGGCCTTCTCCGGGTCGAGGGTCAGCCAGTTGGTGACCATCAGCACCGAGGCCTTGAGGGCCTTGGCCCGCAGCGGGTCGGTGCGGGCAATGCGCTCGATCAGGGCGAAGGCTTCGTCGGCGGTGAAGTCCTGGGGGGAGGAGGTCATGTTGTTGACCTTGCTCACCATGGCCGGCACCCAGTTGCGCTCGATGGCGTTGTCCAGCCAGGCGCGGACTTCGGCATTGGTCTGCGCCAGCAGTTTGGCCTGGCTTTCCGCGCGGGCCTTGTCGGCGGCGCTGGCCTCGGCCTTGGCGTCGCCTTCCAGGCCTGCGTCGGCCTCCCGCAGGGCGCGGTTCTCGATGGCGATGAGGCCGCTCTGGGTGGAGTAGATGCTGTCCAGCAGGGTGCCGATGCGGTGCACCGCTTCCACGGGCAGGCGGTCCTTGTGCTCGAACAGGGTCTTGGCGAAGGCGGGGAAGGCGGTGTCCTGCGCGTCGCCGAGGAAGTCGTAGTAGCGCAGCACGGCGCGGGTGTCGACGAACACCGCCGCGCGGTAGCCGCGCTCGGCGTCGTCGCGGCGGCCCTGGCGCTCGGCGAGCACGGCCTTGTACAGCTGCGGCCGGCAGAACTCCAGGCAGGACGACTCGTAGAGGCCGATCAGCTCGGCCACGCGGGGCGCCTGGAAGTACTCGGGGAAGACCAGGAAGATCTCCAGGGCGGCATCCAGGGTGCGCGGGTCGCGGGCATGGGGGAACCGGCCCAGCGCATCGCGCACGTAGCCGGCATTGGCCTTGCGCATGCGCGGGTTGCGCTCCAGCAGGCGGCTCAGCGAAGACAGCGCGAGCACCTCGCCACGGCCTTCGGCGAAGGCCTCCTTGTACAGCGCGAGGGCTTTTTCGCCGTTGGCGGCATCACCGGCGGCGAGGCGGTCCCCCAGCAGCAGCTTGGAGGCCAGGTCGCCGCGCTCGGCGAGGCTGCGCAGGTCGGCGATGACGTCGGCGTTCGGGTCCTTGTAGAGGGCGTAGCGGATCTGTTCGAGGCTCTGGACGGCACCGGCCGGACCGGCGCAGCCCAGCAGCATCGCTGCGACCAGGACTGTGGATTTCCCCTTCATCGTCTGGCCTCAGCGGGTGGCGCCCAGCAACGGCAGGCCGAGGTAGAAGTCCACCGCCACCGGTTGCTGGTAGGCCTCGCGGGGCAGGGGCTGCTCGGGCTTGAGGGTCAGCACCACGCTCTGGGTCTGGGCGTCGACGCTGGAGGCGACGATCTCCCCGGCGATCACCTGGTCGCTGCCGTACACGCTCATGTCCACTGCGCGCACGCGGTTCATATCGGGCAGCTTGGCGAAGGGCACGCTGGCGCGCACCACCAGGTCCTCGTCCTTCGGCAGCAGGTGCACCAGGGGGGCCTGCTTGTAGTTGAAGCCGTCCAGGCGGCGGCTGGGGAAGTACAGGTCGCAGTCGCAGGGGCTGTTGATCAGGGTCTCCACGGTGGCGCGATTGAGCAGGGCCTGGACATCGCCGGGGGCGAGGTTGGAGAGGGCGGCCATGTCCGCCGGGCTGGTGAAGCTGGTGGCCAGCTGGGTGGAGATGCTGGCCAGCGGCTCGCCGGTGGTGACCGAGCGCTGGCCGGGCTTGAGCAGGTACTTGACGTAGCCGTTCTCCGGCATGGTGAGCATGTAGGCGTCGGCGCTCACCGTGGCCTGTGCGGCGGGGATGCGGAAGAACAGCAGGTAGGCCTTGTAGCTGACGATGCCCAGGGCGGCGAGGCCGATGAGGCTGAAGGCGAGGGTGCCGGCAGCGGCCTTGAGGCGGTCCAGCGGGGTGCGCGCGAGGGCGTGTTTCTGCTTGCGCTCCTTGATGTAGTTCTCGCGCTGCATGACGTTGAACAGCCCGTTGATGTCGGCGATCTCGCCGGACATGTAGGACGAGATGATGTAGCGCAGGATGTCGCGCTTCTGCGCGTCCAGCTCGACGAACTGCGCGCCGACCTCGTTGCCGCGCTGGGAGACGATCTTCAGCTTGGCGTCGATGTTCAGGTCCAGCTTGGCCAGGCGCAGCTTGATGGAGGCGTTCATCAGGGTGCCGAGCTTGAGCGGCTGGGCATGGATGAGGCCGATGCCGCCGAGGGAGATGTCCTGGATGTCGCATTCCAGGCCGGTGAGGCCGCCGCCGCTGAGGATGACCTTGGCGGGAATGCGGGTGCGCACGTGCTGGCGCTCGTCGATGGCTTCGTGGATGACGTTTTCGGGTACGAGGGTCGTGCTGCTCATGGCTGTCGCGCCTGCTTAGATTTGAGTGAGTTCGAGGAGCACCGAAACGACGCCCAGGAAGATCGCGATGGAGGAAAACATCATGGCCTTGGAGGACCAGCGGTTGAGCCGGACGTCGAAGCTGACGCCACGGTTGCTCAGGGTGGTCTTCTGGCGGGTCCAGCTCTGCTGGTCCATATGGAAGAGGGCGTACACCTTCATGATCGAACCCACGATCTGGTTGTAATAGAGAACGAACGGATACAGGGCATCCACCGGGTGGCCGCTGAAGTGGAACAGCAGCGTCACCAGCGTCCGCGACAGCAGCACCCAGAACAGGTACACCAGCAGGTACTGCACGCCGAACAGCAGGGCGGCGGCCACCGAGGCGGTGAGGCCCATCAGGCAGGTCCACATGGACAGGCGCTGGTCGTAGAGCACGTACAGGGTGAAGGCCCCCAGGCGCTCCCAGCCCAGCAGGCTGGTGGCGCGGAAGTTCTGCCGCAGCGAGTTGCCGTACCAGCGGAACATCAGCTGGCGCGTCGCGCGGAAGAAGTTGCTGTCCGGCGGATGCTCCACGGTTAGGGTGTGGCTGTCGGGGACGTAGAAGGTGTCCCAGCCGGCGCGCATCAGGCTGAACCAGGAGGACTTGTCGTCGCCGGTGAGGAACTGGAAGCGCCCCAGGCGCCAGTGTTCGAGGAAGTCCGCCTCGACGTCGCGGATGAACTCCGGGTCGGTCATCACGCTGGCGCGGAAGAACGACAGCCGGCCGGTGAGGGTCAGCACGCGGCGGGAGAGGGCCATGGAGCACATGTTGATGTGCCGCTGGACGAAGCGCATGGTGTGCCACTCCTTGACCAGCTTGCCGCCCTCCACCTCGCAGTATTCGTTGGTGGTCAGGCCGCCGACGCTGGGCAGCAGGGCGAACATCTTCACTGCCCGCTCGACGCAGCCGGGCAGCATGATGGTGTCGCCGTCCACAACGCCCACCACCGAGTTCTGCAGCGGCATCTGCCGCGACAGCGCACGGAAGGCGTGGGCCAGGCCATCGCGCTTACCGGTGCCGCGGGCACGCACGATGATCAGCCTGATGTCGCTGCGCTCGCGCACCTCGTCCCGCATGATCGCCTTGATGAAGTTCTCGTCGCCCTTCTCGACGATGGAGGCGATCACCGTGCAGGGCACGCCCAGGCGCTGCACCTCCTGGAACACCGAGCGGTAGACCTTGAAGGTGGTGGTGGTGGGAATGCGGAAGCTGGTCACCACCATGAACAGGTGGTCCGGCAGCGCCTCGTCACCCATCGCCTCGACCTGCTTGCGCATGCGCGGGAACTTCCAGTGCAGGAAGTACATCCCCCTCAGGAAGTGGATGGCCGCGTTGCTGTAACGCCAGATGCCGATGGCCCCGATGATGAAGATGAACTTGTGGTGGGCCGGGTCCAGGTACTCCGGGGCCACCATCTCCGAGGCCAGGGCGACCAGCGCGAACAGGCACGTCCAACCGATCAGCTTGCGCAGGCGTCCGCAGGACGCGGCGTCTGAAGCGTGCATCCAGTACTACTCCATTCGTTCGATACGACTTCCATTGGCACGCGCGCCGCTTGGCATCCGTGCCTCCCCGCAACGGGGCCGCGACGGCCCCGCTGCGCTCAGTCCATCAGTTCCGGTGTGCGCCCGTAGACGTCGTCCAGGCGCTTGATGTCGTCCTCGCCCAGGTAGCTGCCGGACTGCACCTCGATCAGCTCCAGGGGGATCTTCCCGGGGTTGGTCAGGCGGTGGACCGAGGCCACCGGGATGTAGGTCGACTGGTTCTCGCTGAGCACGAACTGCCTGTCGTCACAGGTGACGAAGGCCGTGCCGGACACCACGATCCAGTGCTCCGCGCGGTGGTGGTGCATCTGCAGCGAGAGGCTGGCGCCCGGTTTCACGGTGATGCGCTTGACCTGGAAGCGCGTGCCCTCGTCGATGCTGTCGTAGGCGCCCCAGGGACGGTGCACCCGGCTGTGGCTCTCGGCCTCGGGGCGGGACTCCTCCGCCAGGTGCCCGACCAGTTGCTTGATCTCCTGCACGCGGTCCTTGTGGGCGACCATCACGGCGTCCTTGGTCTCCACCACCACCACGTCGTCCAGGCCGACCAGGGTGACCAGCTTGTGTTCGCTGTGGACCAGGCTGTTGCGGCTGTTCTGCAGCACGACGTTGCCGCGCGTGACATTGCCGGCGGCGTCCTTGCGCTGGATCTCCCAGAGCGAGGACCAGGAGCCGACGTCGCTCCAACCGGCGTCCAGGGGCACCACGCAAGCGTGCCGGGTGTGCTCCATCACGGCGTAGTCGATGGAGTCGTCGGGGCAGTGCTCGAAGCTCGCCGGGTCGATGCGGAGGAAGCCGAGGTCCTGCTCGCTGCGCGCCAGGGCTGCCTTGCAGGTCTCGTAGATGCCGGGCTCGTGCTGCTTGAGCTCCTCCAGGTAGCGGCTGGCGCGGAACAGGAACATGCCGCTGTTCCAGAAGTGATTGCCCGCCTCGACGAAGCGCCGGGCCGTGGCCAGGTCGGGCTTCTCGACGAAGCGCTCCACCGGCAGCACGCCCTCGGGCAAGCCATTGCCGTGGGAGGCGGTGCGGATGTAGCCGTACCCCGTCTCCGGGCTGGTGGCCGGCACGCCGAAGAGCACCAGGGCGCCTTGCTCCGCCGCCAGTCGGGCGCGTGCCAGGGCACTGTGGAAGGTCTGGACGTCGTCGATGACGTGGTCGGCCGGCAGCACCAGCAGCAGTTCGTCACGCCCGGCTTCGAGCAGCGTCAGGGCGGCGATGGCCACGGCCGGCGCGGTGTTGCGGCCGAAGGGCTCCAGCAGGATGGACTGGGCCTTCCTGCGGATGCCGGCCAACTGGTCGGTGACGATGAAGCGGTGGGCTTCGTTGCAGACCACCATCGGCGGCTCGAGCCCTTCGAGGGCCAGGCGCTCCACGGTCTGCTGGAACAGGGTGTTCTCGCCGACCAGGGCAAGAAACTGTTTCGGGTACTGCTTGCGCGATAGCGGCCAGAGGCGCGAGCCACTGCCGCCGGACAAGATGAGCGGAATCATGCCGTCTCTCCCGGGCGTTCAAGAGTCAGTTCACTGGGCGTTCAACGTCGTGTTGCCTGGCGACGGCGTGCTTCTCGGTGGGGCCGGTGGTGGCCCCGTGGCAGCCTGTCGCGTCACGCCGCAGCGGTGGTACGCACCGCTGCGGCAGGGGTCACCAGCAGATGCCTTCCTTGCCCTGGCCGCTGGGGGTCTGCATGAAACCCACCAGGTCCAGGACCTGCTTGTCGGGTGCAACGGATGCCAGGACTTCACCGAACTGGCGGTCGTTGTTGCCGAGGATGATGACGTCGGAGTCGTCCAGCACTTCGTTCAGGTCCTTGCGCAGCAGGGCCGACACGTGGGGGATCTTCGACTCGATGTAGTCCTTGTTGGCGCCGAACACGCGGGCGTACTCGACGTTGCGGTCGAAGATCTTCAGCTCGTAGCCCTTGCCGATGAGCATCTCGGCGAGCTCCACCAGCGGGCTCTCCCGCAGGTCGTCGCTGCCGGCCTTGAACGACAGGCCGAGCAGCCCGATCTTGCGCTTCTCGTAGGCGGTGACGAGGTCGAAGGCGCGCTCCACCTGGACCTTGTTGCTGCGCATGACCGAGGCGAGCATCGGGTGTTCGACGTCCAGGGTGCCGGCGCGGTAGGTCAGGGCGCGCACGTCCTTGGGCAGGCAGGAGCCGCCGAAGGCGAAGCCCGGGCGCAGGTAGTAACGGGACAGGTTGAGCTTGTGGTCCTGGCAGACCACGTCCATCACCTCGCGCCCATCGACGCCGCAGGCCTTGGCGATGTTGCCGATCTCGTTGGCGAAGCTCACCTTGACCGCGTGCCACACGTTGCACGTGTACTTGATCATCTCCGCCACCTCCACGGGCTTGCGGATGATGGGCGCATCCAGCTCGCGGTAGAGCTCTTCGAGGAGGTCGCCGGACTCGCGATCCAGTTCGCCGATGACGGTCATGGCGGGGTAGTCGTAGTCCTGGATCGCCGTGCTCTCGCGGAGGAACTCCGGGTTGGTGGCAACGCCGAAGTCGACACCGGCACGTTTGCCGGAGCAGTCCTCGATGAGGGGGATCACCACGTTCTTCACGGTGCCCGGCAGCACGGTGCTGCGCACGACCACGGTGTGACGCGTGGACTTGCCGCGCAGCGCCTCGCCGATCTGCCGGCACACGGCTTCCAGGTAGACCAGGTCGAGGTCGCCGTTGCGCTTGCTCGGGGTTCCCACGCAGATGAACGACATGTCGGTGGCCATGATGGCTTCCCGCACATCGGTGGTCCCGCGCAACAAGCCCGCATCGACCCCCTTGCGCAACAGTTCTTCGAGACCCGGTTCGACGATGGGTGACTTTCCTGTGTTGATCAGATCGATCTTTTGTCGGGAAACATCAACTCCTACAACTTCATGTCCCCGGGAAGATAAACAGGCCGAACAGACTGCGCCTACATAACCGAGACCAAAAATGCTGATCTGCATATATCCCTCTGCACAATAAAAGAATCGCCACCCCTCCATGGAGGACTGCTGTCATTTGTAGTTTTTATCTGACACTTCTGGAGGATGTTTCACTGGCTGAATTAAGCACCTTCTTCCAGACTAAGAGGAATTAATTGCAGTATTCAACACTTGGTCGAAAAAAATTTATTTCCCTTTTAAATCAACAACTTAAAAATCGCATTTTACATGGCGTCAAAAATCCTACGCAAACTCGCCTAATTTTTGGCGTCAATAAAATATCTATTTTATAGCGCGACTCGCTATAAAAAACTGTGTTTCAGAGTAGGAAAATTCCAGGTGTGAGCGGTACTTTTAAATTGGCTGGATTGTTTGTTTTAGTTGTTTTGATGCGCACTTTTTAAATTGGAAATTTTGTTATTCGGAGCGCGCTTTATTGTTGTTTAAGTTGTTCTCAAGTAGATGCAGAGGCGCGTGAGGGCTGTCGACTGCATGTTCTACAGGGCGTGTCCGTTGAACGGTCCTGCCTAATTTCCATGTCGTCCGCCGCGTTTCATCAGGGACAGTCAATCACTCGCGAGCCTCACCATGTCCCGACAGCATCCCCTGTCGAGCCTGCCCCTGCCTGGGGGGCGGCGCCTCGACGTCGACGAATCCCAAGACCGCCTGCACCTGTTTCTGGATGGCCAGCCCCTCCTGGAGCTGGCCGCCCAGCCCGGCGAGCAGCCGCTGCTCAAACCCCTGCAGCCTGCGCTGCCCGATGCCGATGCGCTGGGGTTGGCGAGCTACCTGTGGCTTGCCCGTGAGCCTGGGTGCCAGGCGTTGCGCTGGCAGTTGAGCGTCGCCCCGGCAGAGGCGCTGGCGGAAGGCTGGCTGGTGCCGGCGCAGGAGCCTGGCGTGTTCGTGTGCGAGCGTGGGGTGTTCTGGCAGCGGCCGGCGCCCTGGGTGCAGGCGCAGCCGGCATACCCGGAGCGGTTGGTGATGAGCGAAGGGCGGCGCCACCCACGCCGGCCGCCCAAACCGAGTGGCGAGGTGTATCGGCGTTTCGACGCGCGGCTGGGGGCCTGGTTCTCCCTGCGCACGCTGGACATCGAGACCGATCTGGAGCGCTTCAACCGCTGGCAGAACTCACCCCGGGTGCTGGCGTTCTGGCAGGAGGGCGGCAGCCTCGACCATCACCGTGCCTACCTGCAGCGCCTGGCCGACGATCCGCACACCCTGACCCTGGTGGGCTGCTTCGACGACGAGCCGTTCGCCTACTTCGAGGCCTACTGGGCCAAGGAGGATCGCATCGCACCGTTCTATGCCGTGGACGACTACGACCGGGGCATCCACATGCTGGTGGGGGAGGAGCACCATCGCGGGCCGCACAAGGTGGCCGCCTGGCTGGCGGGGCTGACCCACTACCTGTTCCTCGACGACCCGCGCACCCGCCGCGTGGTGGCCGAGCCACGCGCCGACAACGCGCGGATGATCGGCCACATGCAGGGCCTGGGGTTCTGCCGCGAGAAGGAGTTCGACTTCCCCCACAAGCGCGCCGCCCTCATGGCCATCAGCCGCGAGCGCTTCTTCGACCGCTGCACGCTGGCCTGAGCCGCACCCGGGCTGAAGCCCGGGCTACAGCGTGGCGCTATCCGTAGCCCGGACTTCAGTCCGGGAATCCCCTCGATGCAGAGCCTGGGTATAAGCCCAGGCGACGGGGTGCGGGTTGGCGGGAAGGAGCGGGGCAGGGAAGCCCCGCGTCAGGCGGGAGGGTCAGGCGATGCGTTCGGGTTGTGCGGCGTCGTTCTGTGCGCGGGTCACCTTGCGGCAATGCACCAGGGCGTCGCGGATCATGAAGTTGACCAGGGTCGGCGAGACGCCTAGCTCCTTGGCGATGTCCTTCTGCGGCACGCCGTGCAGGCGGTACATCTCGAAGGCATAGCGGGTGCGGGCCGGCAGCTCGCCGAGGGCATCGGCGATGTGTTCCAGGGTGGCGTAGTTGATGTGCGAAGCCTCGGGCGAGGCGCCTTGCATCACCACCACGTTGAGGCCTTCTTCCTCGGTGCCGGCATAGCGCTGCTCCAGGGCCTGCTTGCGGTAGTGGTCGATGGCCAGGTTGCGCACGATCTGGAACAGGTAGCTGAGCTGGGCCTTGATCGAACTGGTGATCCTCGGCGCCGACTGGAGGCGGAAGAAGGCGTCCTGCACCACGTCTTCGGCCCGGGTCCGGCAGCCGGTCACCCGCATCGCGATCTTCACCAGGATGGAGCGATTGTCGATGAAGACCTGCAGAAGTGGGGAATCAAGCCGGCTTGTTGAGAGTTGATCCGTCATGGAAATCACCTTGCGCATGGGTAGGCATAGGGCCCGGTTACCTGTGGGCTCCCGTTCAGCGGGGTAACAAATTATGACCAATGATAATCATTGTCAAATGCGATAGATAAGCAATTCATATCGAAACGAAGCAGATCACACCGAGGTTTCCAGCGTGTTGCGGGGCCATGACGGAACCGGGACGGCGGTTGTGAAAAAAGAATGTGCGCAGGGGCTTGAGGAGTAGGAAGGGCTGTAGGACTGGCCTACAGGAGCCGGCCCCTCACCGTGACGGCTGGCGACGCCTCGCCGGGGCCGGAGGACCCACCCCGGATCGCTAATTATTCCCGTTCGCCATCCGTACTCCTCAGTGCAAGCACGGGCAGGTCGCCCGGCCCAACCCGCATGAGGAGACAGACATGGTGTTCGATCGTGATGACGTGGTGTTCCAGGTGGTCATCAACCACGAGGAGCAGTACTCGATCTGGCCGGACTACAAGGCCATCCCCGCCGGCTGGCGCGCTGCCGGCAAGAGCGGGCTGAAGCAGGAGTGCCTGGCGTACATCGAGGAGCACTGGACCGACATGCGCCCGCTGAGCCTGCGCAAGCAGATGGAACAGGCCGAAGGGGTGGCCTGAGGTGAGCGCGCCGATCAGCCTGCGCCTGTTCTGCCTGCCGTACTCCGGCGCCAGCGCCATGGCCTACAACCGCTGGCGGCGCATCCTGCCCGCCTGGCTGGTGGTGCAGCCGCTGGAACTGCCGGGGCGCGGCATGCGCATGGACGAGCCGCTGCACACCCGCCTCGACACGTTGGTGGCGCAGCTCGCCCGCGAGGTCGCGCCCCAGGTGCAGCAGCCCTACGCGCTGTTCGGCCACAGCCTGGGCGGGCTGCTCGCCTTCGAGCTGGCCCACGCCCTGCGCGAGATGGGGCTGCCCGAGCCCCTGGCGCTGTTCCCCTCGGCCACCGCCGGCCCGGCCCGGCGCAACGTCGATGACTACCGCGACGCCAAGAGCGACGCCGAGCTGATCGCCAGGCTGCGCAGCCTCCAGGGCACCCCCGAGGAGGCGCTGGCCAACGAGGAGCTGTTGCGCCTGACGCTGCCCATCCTGCGCGCCGACTTCCTCGTTGCCGGCAGCTACGCCTACCGCCGGCGCGAGCCGTTGCAGGCGCCCATCCACGTGCTCGGCGGCAAGGCCGACGAGCTGCGCGTGGACCAGCTGCTGGACTGGCAGGACGAGACCGCCACCGGCTTCTCCCTCGACCTGTTCGAGGGGCACCACTTCTTCCTCCAGCAACAGGAAGCCGCCGTGCTGCGCACCCTCAAGCGCTATGCCGAGCAGCACCTGCTGCGCCTGCGCGCCCGCACGTCGCGCCAGGTTCCGCTGGCGGCCGGCTGAGCCGCCCGGCGCGGCCGTCGTGCCGGGCGCGCCCCTTCGTTTCAACGAACCCCGAATTCAAGCCGCATCAGGCAGGACGACAACATGATGGACGCCTTCGAACTCCCCAGCACCCTGGTCCAGGCCCTGCAGCGCCGCGCTGCCGAACAGCCGGAACGCCTCGCCTTGCGCTTTCTCGAGGGCGAGGGTGACGGCGTGGTCATCAGCTACCGGGAGCTGGATCGGCGCGCCCGGGTGATCGCCGCCGCCCTGCAGGCGGAAGCGGAGTTCGGTGACCGCGCGGTGCTGCTGTTCGACAGCGGCCCCGACTACGTCGCGGCGTTCTTCGGCTGCCTCTACGCCGGCGTCATCGCCGTGCCGGCCTACCCGCCGGAGTCCGCACGCCGCCATCACCAGCTGCGCCTGCTGTCGATCATCGACGACGCCGAGCCGGCCCTGGTGCTGACCAGCGCCGCCCTGCGCGAACCCCTGCAGCAGCTGAGCACCGACCTGGGCTCTGCCGGCCCGGCGCTGCTCTGCGTCGAGGACCTGCAGGACGAACTGGCCAACGCCTGGTGCGAGCCGGTGCTGGCCGCCGACGACATCGCCTTCCTGCAATACACCTCCGGCTCCACCTCGCTGCCCAAGGGCGTGCAGGTGAGCCACGGCAACCTGGTGGCCAACGAGCTGCTGATCCGCCGCGGCTTCGGCATCGGCGCGGACGATGTGATCGTCAGCTGGCTGCCGCTCTACCACGACATGGGCCTGATCGGCGGCCTGCTGCAACCCATCTTCAGCGGCGTGCCCTGCGTGCTCATGTCGCCGCGCTACTTCCTCGAACGCCCGGTGCGCTGGCTGGAGGCCATCGCCCAGTACGGCGGCACCGTCAGCGGCGGCCCCGATTTCGCCTACCGCCTGTGCTGCGAGCGGGTCAGCGCCGCGGCCCTGGCGCGGCTGGACCTCAGCGGCTGGCGCGTGGCCTTCTCCGGCTCCGAGCCGATCCGCCAGGACAGCCTCGAACGCTTCGCCGGCCAGTTCGCCGCCTGCGGCTTCTCCGCCGCCAGCTTCCTCGCCTGCTACGGCCTGGCCGAGGCGACCCTGTTCGTCACCGGCGGCGTGCGCGGCCAGGGCATTCCCGCCCTCGGTGTGGACGGCGCCGCGCTGGCTCGGAACCGCATCGAGCCGGGCGCCGACAGCCTGCTGATGAGCTGCGGCTTCGGCCAGCCCGGGCACGGGGTGATGATCGTCGAACCGGCCACCGGCGCCGTACTTGGCGAGAACCTGGTGGGCGAGATCTGGGCCAGCGGCCCGAGCATCGCCCACGGCTACTGGCGCAACCCGGAAGCCACCGCCAAGGCCTTCGTCGACCGTGACGGCACCAGTTGGCTGCGCACCGGCGACCTGGGCTTTTTGCGCGACGGCGAGCTGTTCGTCAGCGGCCGCCTCAAGGACATGCTCATCGTCCGGGGCCACAACCTTTACCCGCAGGACATCGAGCGCACCGTCGAGACCGAGGTCGAGCTGGTGCGTAAGGGCCGTGTCGCCGCCTTCGCCGTGAAGCAGGACGGCGAGGAGGGCATCGGCATCGCCGTGGAGATCGGCCGCAGCGTGCAGAAGGCCCATGCGCCGGAAACCCTGATCCGCATGATCCGCCAGGCGGTGGCCGACGCCTGCCAGGAGGCGCCGCGCGTGGTGCTGCTGCTCAACCCCGGCGCGCTGCCCAAGACCTCCAGCGGCAAGCTGCAACGCTCCGCCTGCCGCAGCGGCCTGGAAGACGGCGGCCTCGACGCCTACGCCTGCTTCCCCGATGCCGCCGCCAGCGCCACGCCGGTTGCCAGCAGCGAGGCGGCCGGTGACCTGCAACAGCGCATCGCCGCCCTCTGGGCCGAGCAGTTGCAGGTGCCGGTGGTGAACGCCGACGACAGCTTCTTCCTGCTTGGTGGCAACTCCATCGGCGCCGCCCAGGTGATGGCGCGCCTGCGCGACGAACTGGGCCTGGAGCTGGAACTGCGCCAACTCTTCGAGGCCCGCTCCCTGGCTGAATTCACCGCCGCCGTGCAGGCCCAGCAGGCCAGCGGTGCACCGGGCCAGGGCGCCATCCCGCGCCTGCCGCGCAACCAGGACCTGCCGCAATCCCCGGCGCAGAACCGCCTCTGGTTCCTCTGGCAGCTGGACCCGCAAAGCGCCGCCTACAACATCCCCGGCGGCCTGCGCCTGCGCGGCGAGCTGGACGAAGGCGCCGTGCTGCGCAGCTTCCAGCAACTGGTGCAGCGCCACGAAGCGCTGCGCACGCGCTTCCTCGAACGCGATGGCGTCGCCCTGCAACGTATCCTGCCGTCCCAGGAGCTGAGCCTGTCGCGCCTCGACCTCGGCCACCTCGACGGTGCCGAGCGCGACGCCCGTGTCGCCCAACTGCGCGAGCAGGAGGCCCAGGTGCCCTTCGACCTGGAGCAGGGTCCGCTGCTGCGCCTGACCCTGGTGCGCCTGGACGACGAACAGCACCAGCTGTGGCTGACCCTGCACCACATCGTCGCCGATGGCTGGTCGCTGAACCTGCTGCTGGACGAATTCTCCCGCCTCTACGGCGCCGCCTGCGGTGGCCCGGCGGCGGACCTGGCGCCCTTGCCCCTGGGCTACGCTGACTTCGCCGCCTGGCAGCGCCAGTGGCTGGCCGAGGGCGAGGCCGAGCGCCAGCTGGCCTGGTGGCGCGAGCAACTGGGCGACGAGGCCCCGGCCCTGCAACTGCCCACCGACCGCCCGCGCACCGCCCAGCGCAGCCACGCCGCCGCGCGCCACAGCCTGCGCCTGGATGACGACCTGGCCAAGGCCCTGCGCACGCTGGCCCAGGCCGAGCATTCGACCCTGTTCATGGTGCTGCTGGCGGCTTTCCAGGGCCTGCTGTTCCGCCTCAGCGGGCAGGCGGACATCCGCGTCGGCGTGCCCGGCGCCAACCGCCAGCGCCTGGAAACCCAGGGCCTGGTCGGCTTCTTCATCAACACCCTGGTGCTGCGTGGCCAGCTCGACGGCCGCCGTACCTTCAGCGCACTGCTGGCCCAGGCCCGCGAGGCCACCCTCGGTGCCCAGGCGCACCAGGACCTGCCCTTCGACCGCCTGGTGGACGCCCTCGGCGGCGAGCCGTTCCAGGTCATGTTCAACCACCAGCAGCGCGACCTCTCCGCGCTACGCCGCCTGCCGGGCCTGCTCGCCGACGAGCTGCCCTGGCACAGCCGCGAGGCCAAGTTCGACCTGCAACTGCACAGCGAGGAAGACGCCCGTGGCCGCCTGACCCTGGCCTTCGACTACGCCACCGAACTGTTCGACGCCGGCAGCGTGCGCCGCCTGGCCGAGCGCTTCGTCAGCCTGCTGCGCCAGGTAGCCGAGCAACCTGAGCGGGCCCTGGGCGATATCCAGTTGCTGGACGAGGCCGAGCGCAGCCAACTGGCCGGCTGGGCCCGCGCACCGCAGCCCGTCGCCAGCCGTTGGTTGCCCGAGCTGCTGGAACTGCAGGCTGCCGCCGACCCGCAGCGCATCGTCCTCAGGTGGGCCGAGGGGCAGCTGGACAGCGCCACGCTGCACCGCCGCGCCAACCGCCTGGCTCATCGCCTGCAGGCCCTCGGCGTCGGTCCCGACGTGCCGGTGGCCATCGCCGCCGAACGCTCGCCGGAAATGCTGGTCGGCCTGCTGGCCATCATCAAGGCCGGAGGCGCCTATGTGCCGCTGGACGTGGACTACCCCCGCGAACGCCTCGCCTACATGCTGCAGGACTGCGGCGCGCGCCTGCTGCTGACCCAGTCGCACCAGATCGAGCGCCTGCCGATTCATGAGGGCGTGCGCGTCATCGAGCTGGACCGGGAGGAGGGCGACTGGCCCGACAGCCCGCCGACCGCCGCCGTGCAGGGCGACAACCTCGCCTATGTCATCTACACCTCCGGCTCCACCGGCCAGCCCAAGGGCGTCGGCAACACCCACGCCGCCCTGGCCGAACGCCTGGCCTGGATGCAGGCGCAGTACCGCCTGGACGCCAGCGACGTGCTGCTGCAAAAGGCGCCGGTGAGCTTCGACGTCTCCGTCTGGGAATGCTTCTGGCCGCTGGTCAGCGAGGCACGCCTGGTATTGGCCGCGCCCGGCGAGCACCGCGACCCGCGCCGCCTGGTGCAGTTGGTGCGCGATCACGGCGTGACCACGCTGCACTTCGTGCCGCCGCTGCTGCAGCTGTTCATCGAGGAGGCGGGCGTCAGCGAATGCACCTCCCTGCGCCGCCTGTTCTCCGGTGGTGAGGCGCTGCCCGCCGCCCTGCGCGACCGGGTGCTGGAGCGCCTGCCGGCGGTGCGCCTGGACAACCGCTACGGCCCCACCGAAACCGCCATCAACGTCACCCACTGGCAATGCCGCTTTGACGACGGCGAGCGCTCGCCCATTGGCCAGCCCCTGGGCAACGTGCTCTGCCATGTGCTGGATGCCGAACTCTCGGCGCTGCCGGTCGGCGTGCCGGGCGAGCTGTGCATCGGTGGCGCGGGTCTCGCCCGGGGTTACCTGGGCCGCGCGGCGCTGACCGCCGAACGCTTCGTGCCCGACCCCTTCGGCGAGCCGGGCGCGCGCCTGTACCGCACCGGTGACCGCGCCCGCTGGGGCGCCGACGGTGCGCTGGACTACCTGGGCCGCCTCGACAGCCAGGTCAAGCTGCGCGGCTTCCGCGTCGAGCCCGAGGAGATCCGCGCGCGCCTGCTGGCCCAGCCCGGCGTCGGCCAGGCCGTGGTGGTGCTGCGTGATGGCCCCGGCGGCCCGCGCCTGGTGGGCTACTACTGCGCCCAGGACTCCACCGAAGAGGAAGCCCGGCAGACCGAGCGCCTGCTGCAGGCCCTGCGTGACGAGCTGCCGGAGTACATGGTCCCGGCGCAGCTGATGCGCCTGGACGCACTGCCCGTCGGCCCCAGCGGCAAGCTGGACCGCCGCGCGCTGCCCGAGCCCACCTGGCAGCAGGCCGAGCACCGCGAGCCGGCCACTGAGCTGGAGCAACGGGTC
Source organism: Pseudomonas sp. FeS53a (assembly GCF_000931385.1). Taxonomy (NCBI): domain Bacteria; kingdom Pseudomonadati; phylum Pseudomonadota; class Gammaproteobacteria; order Pseudomonadales; family Pseudomonadaceae; genus Pseudomonas; species Pseudomonas sp. FeS53a. The sequence goes on along the minus strand of NZ_JYFT01000034.1, from coordinate 88,890 downwards.
GCCGCCATCTGGCGCGAGGTGCTGGGCATCCAGCGCATCGGCCTGGACGACGACTTCTTCGCCTTGGGCGGCCACTCGCTGCTGGCTACCCAGATCGTCTCCCGCACCCGCCAGGCCTGCGACGTCGAGCTGCCGCTGCGCGCGCTGTTCGAGGCCAGCACCCTGGCTGGTTTCTGCGCCGAAGTGGAGCGCATCCAGGCCAGCGGCCAGGTGGACAGCCAGGGCGTGATCGCCCGCGTCGACCGCAGCCGCCCGGTGCCGCTGTCCTATTCCCAGCAGCGCATGTGGTTCCTCTGGCAGCTGGAGCCGGACAGCCCCGCCTACAACGTCGGTGGCCTGGCACGCCTCAGCGGCCCGCTGGACGTGGCCCGCTTCGAGGCGGCCTTGCAGGCCCTGGTGCAGCGCCACGAGACCCTGCGCACCACCTTCCCCAGCGAGAACGGCGTGCCGCGCCAGCAGGTGGCCGAGCAATCGAACCTGGTCATGGGCTGGGAGGATTTCTCCGCCCTGGATGCCGACGCCCGCCAGGCCCGCCTGCAGGCCCTGGCCGATGACGAGGCCCACCGGCCCTTCGACCTGGAGACCGGCCCGCTGCTGCGGGTGATCATGGTCAAGGGTGGCGAGCGCGAGCACCACCTGGTGGTGACCCTGCACCACATCGTCACCGAAGGCTGGGCGATGGACATTTTCGCCCGCGAGCTGGGCGCGCTTTACGAGGCCTTCCTCGACGACCGCGAATCGCCCCTGGCGCCCTTGCCGGTGCAGTACCTCGACTACAGCGCCTGGCAGCGCCAGTGGCTGGAAGCCGGCGAGCGCCAGCGCCAGCTGGACTACTGGACGGCCCAGCTGGGCCACGAGCACCCGCTGCTGGAGCTGCCGACGGACCGCCCACGCCCGCCGGCCCAGAGCCACCGGGGCGAACTGTACCGCTTCGACCTGCCGGCCGCACTGGCCGAGCGCTTGCGCGCCTTCAACGCGGCCAACGGCCTGACCCTGTTCATGACCATGACCGCCACTCTGGCCGTGCTGCTGCACCGCTACAGCGGCCAGCAGGACCTGCGCATCGGCGCGCCGGTGGCCAACCGCATCCGCCCGGAAAGCGAAGGGCTGATCGGCGCCTTCCTCAACACCCAGGTGCTGCGTTGCCAGCTCGACGGGCAGATGAGCGTCGCCGCGCTGCTGGAGCAGGTGCGCCACACCGTGATCGAGGGCCAGTCGCACCAGGACCTGCCCTTCGACCAGCTCGTCGAGGCCCTGCAGCCGCCGCGCAGCAGCGCCTACAACCCGCTGTTCCAGGTGATGTGCAACGTGCAGCGCTGGGAGTTCCAGCAGACCCGCGAGCTGGCGGGGATGAAGGTCGAGTACATCGCCAACGACGCCCGCGCCACCAAGTTCGACCTCAACCTGGAAGTCACCGACCTCGACCATCGCCTCGGCTGCTGCTTCACCTACAGCTCCGACCTGTTCGACGAGCCGCGCATCGCGCGCATGGCCACCCACCTGTGCAACCTGCTGGAGGCGCTGCTGGGCGACCCCGCACAGCGCCTGGCCGAGCTGCCGCTGCAGAGCGAAAGCGAGCATCTGGCGCAGCTCGAAAGCCTGGGCGAGGAGCCCGGCGAGCACCGCCTCGATGGCTGCATCCATCGGCTGTTCGCCGAGCAGGCCGCGCGCACGCCCACGGCACCGGCCCTGACCTTCGCCGGGGAAACCCTCGACTACGCCACCCTGGATGCCCGCGCCAACCGCCTGGCCCACCTGCTGCGCGAGCGCGGCGTCGGCCCCGAGGTGCGGGTCGGCCTGGCCCTGGAGCGTTCGGCGGCGATGGTGGTCGGCCTGCTGGCCATCCTCAAGGCCGGTGGCGCCTACGTGCCGCTGGACCCGGAATACCCCACCGAACGCCTGCACTACATGATCGAGGACAGCGGCATCGTCCTGCTGCTGGGCCAGGCCGCGCTGTTCGACACCCTCGGCGGGCTGCCGGCCGGCGTCGGCCGCTGGTGCCTGGACGAGGACGAGGCCGCGCTGGCCGCTTACCCCGCCAGCGCGCCGGTGGACCTCGCGCGGCCGCAGCACCAGGCGTACCTCATCTACACCTCCGGCTCCACCGGCAAGCCCAAGGGCGTGGCGGTCAGCCATGGCGAGATCGCCATGCACTGCCAGGCGGTGATCCGTCGCTTCGGCATGCGCGCCGACGACTGCGAGCTGCACTTCTATTCCATCAACTTCGACGCCGCCAGCGAGCGCCTGCTGACGCCGCTGCTGTGCGGCGCGCGCCTGGTGCTGCGCGCCCAGGGCCAGTGGGGTGCCGAGGACATCTGCCAGCTCATCCGCGAGCAGGGCGTCACCATCCTCGGTTTCACCCCCAGCTACGGCAGCCAGCTGGCCCAGTGGCTCGGCGCGCGGGGCGAGACCCTGCCGGTGCGCCTGGTGATCACCGGGGGCGAGGCGCTGACCGCCGAGCACCTGCAACGCATCCGCGCGGGCTTCGCGCCCCAGGCCTTCTTCAACGCCTACGGCCCCACCGAGACGGTGGTGATGCCCCTGGCCTCCCTGGCTCCGGCGCAGCTGGAGGAGGGCGCCGCCAGCGTGCCCATCGGCCGCATGGTCGGCGCGCGGGTGGCCTGCATCCTCGACGCTGACTTGGCCCTGGTGCCGCCCGGCGCCATCGGCGAGCTCTATGTCGGCGGCGCCGGCCTCGCCCGTGGCTATCACCAGCGCCCGGGCCTCACCGCCGAACGCTTCGTGCCCAACCCCTTCGCCACCGACGGCGGGCGCCTGTACCGCACCGGCGATCTCGTGCGCCAGCGTGATGACGGCCAGCTGGAGTACCTCGGCCGCATCGACCAGCAGGTGAAGGTGCGCGGCTTCCGCATCGAGCTGGGCGAGATCGAAGCGCGCCTGCTGGAACACCCGGCGGTGCGCGAAACCGTGGTGCTGGCCCTGGACAGCCCCAGCGGCAAGCAGCTGGCCGGCTATGTGGCCTGCGCGGCGGCAGAAGAGGGCGCCGATGCGCAACAGGCGCTGCGCGAAACCCTCAAGGCGCACCTGCGCGCTCAGCTGCCGGAGCACATGGTGCCCGCGCACCTGGTGCTGCTCGCCAGCCTGCCGCTGACCCCCAACGGCAAGCTCGACCGCCGCGCGTTGCCCGCGCCGGACCCGGAGCACAACCGCCAGCAGTACCTGGCACCGACCAGCGAGCTGGAGCAGAGCCTGGCGGCCATCTGGCGCGAGGTGCTCAACGTCGAGCAGGTCGGGCTCACCGACAACTTCTTCGAGCTGGGCGGCGATTCAATCCTCTCCATCCAGGTGGTCAGCCGTGCCCGCCAGCAGGGCATCCACTTCAGCCCGCGCGACCTGTTCCAGCACCAGACGGTGCAGACCCTGGCCGCCGTCGCCCGCCGCGAGGCGCTGACCCAGGTGGACCAGGGCCCGGTGACCGGCGACATGCCGCTGACGCCGATCCAGCACTGGTTCTTCCAGCAGGCGCCGGAAAACGTCGCCCACTGGAACCAGTCGCTGCTGCTGGAAGCCGGCGAGCGCCTGGATGCGGGCCATCTGGAGCAGGCCCTGCAAGGCCTGGTGGAACACCACGACGCCCTGCGCCTGTCCTTCACCCGTGACGGCGACACCTGGCACGCCGAACACCGCACCCCCGCCAGCGAGGCCGACGGCCTGCTGTGGCAAGCGCAGGTCGCTGATTCCACCGAGGCGGAAACCCTGCTGGCCGATGCCCAGCGCAGCCTCGACCTGGCCCATGGCCCGCTGCTGCGCGCCTTGCTGTTGGAAGGCCCGGACGGCCGCCAGAAACTGCTGCTGGCCATCCACCACCTGGTGGTGGACGGCGTCTCCTGGCGCGTGCTGCTGGACGACCTGCAAGCCGGCTATCGCCAACTGCAGGCCGGGCAGCCTCTGGCGCTGCCGGCGCGCACCAGCGCCTTCAAGGCCTGGGGCGAACGCCTGGCGGCCTATGCCGGCAGCGAGCCGCTGCGCGAAGAACTGCCCTGGTGGCAGGCGCAGCTCGGCGGCGACGACGCGCCGCTGCCCTGCGACCGCGATGCCGCAGAGGACTTGGAGCGCGACGCCCAGCGCCTCACCCTGCGCCTGGATGCCGAGCACACCCGCCAGCTGCTGCAGCAGGCGCCGGCCGCCTACCGCACCCGCGTCGACGACCTGCTGCTCACCGCCCTGGCCCGCGTGCTGTGCCGCTGGGCCGCGCGTGATTCGGTGCTGGTGCAACTGGAAGGCCACGGCCGCGAGCCGCTGTTCGACGACATCGACCTCAGCCGCACCGTCGGTTGGTTCACCAGCGCCTACGCGCTGCGCCTGGCCCCGGCCGAAGGGCTCGGCGCTGCCATCAAGGCGATCAAGGAACAGCTGCGCCAGGTGCCCCACAAGGGCCTCGGCTTCGGCGTGCTGCGTTACCTGGCCGACCCGGCCACCCGCGCCGCCATGGCCGCGCTGCCGCCGGCGCGCATCACCTTCAACTACCTGGGCCAGTTCGACGGCAGCTTCGCCGAGGGCGCGCTGCTGCGCCCGCTGGAAGAAAGCGCCGGCCCGGCCCACGACGCCGACGCCACGCTGTCCAACTGGCTGAGCGTGGACGGCCAGGTGTTCGGCGGCGAGCTGCTGCTGAACTGGACCTACAGCCAGGCGCGCTATGACCGCGCCACGGTGCAGGGCCTGGGCGAGGCCTTCATCGCCGAGCTGCAGGCGCTCATCGCCCATTGCCTGGAGGAGGGCGCCGGTGGCCCGACGCCGTCGGACTTCCCCCTGGCACACCTGAGCCAGGAGCAGATCGACCAGCTGCCGGTGCCGGCCGCCGCCATCGACGACATCTACCCGCTCACGCCCATGCAGGAAGGCCTGCTGCTGCACACCCTGCTGGAGCCGGGCACCGGCATCTACTACATGCAGGACCGTTACCGCATCAACAGCGCGCTGGACGTGGAGCGCTTCACCCGCGCCTGGCACGCGGTGGTGGCGCGGCACGAGGCGCTGCGCGCTTCCTTCGTGTGGAACGCCGGCGAAACCATGCTGCAGGTGATCCACAAGCCCGGTGCCACCGAGGTGGACCTGCTGGACTGGAGCGACCTGCCCGAGGAGGGCCACGAGGAGCGCCTGCAAGCGCTGCACCGCACCGAGCGCGAGGCCGGCTTCGACCTGCTGCACCAGCCGCCCTTCCACCTGCGCCTGATCCGCCTGGGCGAGGCGCGCTACTGGTTCATGATGAGCAACCACCACATCCTCATCGACGCCTGGTGCCGTGGCCTGCTGATGAGCGACTTCTTCGAGGTCTACGCCGCCCTGGGCGAGGGCCGCGAGCCGCAGCTGCCATTGGCGCCGCGTTACCGCGACTACATCGGCTGGCTGCAACGCCAGGACCTGGGCCAGGCCCGTGCCTGGTGGCAGGGCAACCTGGCGGGCTTCGAGCGCACCACGTACCTGCCCAGCGACCGGCCGATCCTCCGCGAGCACGCCAACGACAGCGGCGGCATGCAGGTGGGCGACCGCATCACCCGCCTGGACGCCGCCGACGGCGCCCGCCTGCGGGAGCTGGCGCAGCGTCACCAGCTCACCGTCAACACCCTGGCCCAGGCGGCCTGGGCCCTGGTGCTGGCGCGCTACAGCGGCGAGCGCGACCTGGTCTTCGGCGTCACCGTGGCCGGGCGCCCGGTGGGCCTGCCGGAGATGCAGCGCACCGTCGGGCTGTTCATCAACAGCATCGCCCTGCGGGTGAAGCTGCCCGCGCCGGGCCAGCGCCTGAGCGTGCGTGACTGGTTGCAAGGGCTGCTGGCCAGCAACCTGGAGCTGCGCGAGCACGAGTACCTGCCGCTGGTGGCCATCCAGGAATGCAGCGAGCTGCCCAAGGGCCAGCCGCTGTTCGACAGCCTCTTCGTGTTCGAGAACGCGCCGGTGGAAGTCGCGGTGCTGGACCGGGCGCAGAGCCTTTCCGCCAGCTCGGATTCCGGTCGCACCCACACCAACTTCCCGCTCACCGTGGTCTGCTACCCGGGCGACGACCTGGGCCTGCACCTGTCCTACGACCGGCGCTACTTCGAGGAAGCGACCATCGACCGCCTGCTGGGCGAGTTCAAGCGCCTGCTGCTGGCCCTCGGCGAGCACATCGAGGCCGACATGAGCGCGCTGCCGCTGCTGGGGGATGCCGAGCGCGAGCTGCTGCTCAACGGCGTCAACGACAGTGCCCGCGACTACCCGCTGGAGCAGGGCTACGTGCGCCTGTTCGAGGCCCGCGTCGCCGCGCACCCGCAGCGCATTGCCGCCCGCTGCCTCGACCGCCAGTGGAGCTACGCCGAGCTGAACCGCCACGCCAACCGCCTGGGCCACGCCCTGGGCACCGCCGGCGTCGGCCTCGACCAGCCGGTGGCGTTGCTGGGCGAGCGCGGGCTCGACCTGCTGGGCATGATGGTCGGCACCTTCAAGGCTGGCGCCGGCTACCTGCCGCTGGACCCGGCGCTGCCCACCCCGCGCCTGACGCGCATTCTCGAACTCAGCCGCGCCCCGGCGCTGGTGGCCACCCGTGCCTGCCGCGACCAGGCCATGCTGCTGCTGGAGGAGCTCGGCTGCGGCCAGCGTCCGCGCCTGCTGGTGTGGGAGGACGTGCTGCAAGGCGCCTGGCCGGAGCAGGACCCGGGCATCCACAGCGGCCCGGGCAATCTGGCCTACGTCATCTACACCTCCGGCTCCACCGGCCTGCCCAAGGGCGTGATGGTCGAGCAGGCCGGCATGCTCAACAACCAGCTGAGCAAGGTGCCGTACCTGGCGCTGACCGAGGCGGACGTGATCGCCCAGACCGCCTCGCAGAGCTTCGACATCTCGGTGTGGCAGTTCCTCGCCGCGCCGTTGTTCGGTGCGTGCACCGAGATCGTCCCCAACGCCATCGCCCACGACCCGCAGGCGCTGCTGGCCCATGTGCGCGAGCGCGGCATCACCGTGCTGGAGAGCGTGCCGTCGCTGATCCAGGGCATGCTCGCCGAAGACCGCGCCGTACTCGGCGCCCTGCGCTGGATGCTGCCCACCGGGGAAGCCATGCCGCCGGAGCTGGCGCGCCAGTGGCTGGAGCGCTACCCAGCGGTGGGGCTGGTCAACGCCTACGGCCCGGCCGAGTGCTCGGACGACGTGGCCTTCTTCCGTGTCGACGCCGCCTCCACCGAGGGCACCTACCTGCCCATCGGCAGCCCCACCGACAACAACCGCCTGTACCTGCTGGACGACGCCTTCGAGCTGGCGCCCCTGGGCGCCGTGGGCGAACTCTGCGTCGCCGGCACCGGCGTCGGCCGTGGCTACGTCGGCGACCCGCTGCGCACCGCCCAGGCCTTCGTGCCCAACCCCTTCGGCGCGCCGGGCGAGCGCCTGTACCGCACCGGCGACCTGGCCCGCCGCCGCGCCGATGGCGTGCTGGAGTACGTCGGCCGTGTCGACCACCAGGTGAAGATCCGTGGCTACCGCATCGAGCTGGGCGAGATCGAAGCCCGCCTGTTCGAGCGCCAGGACGTGCGCGACGCCGCCGTCAGCGTGCAGGAAGGCCCCACCGGCAAGTACCTGGTGGGCTACCTGGTGCCGCGCGAGGCCGAGCGCTTCGCCCGCGCCGCCTCGCCGGCCAGCCGCCTGGCGGAAGAGGGCGCCTGGTTCGAAGCCATCAAGCAGCAGCTGCGCGGCGACCTGCCGGACTACATGGTGCCGCTGCACTGGCTCGTGCTCGAGCGCCTGCCGCTGAACGCCAACGGCAAGCTCGATCGCAAGGCCCTGCCGCCCCTGGAGTTCGGCCCGCTGCAGGCGCAGGACTACCTGGCCCCGCGCAGCGAACTGGAAACCACCCTGGCCGGCATCTGGGCCGAGGTGCTCAAGGTCGAGCGGGTGGGCGTGCGCGACAACTTCTTCGAACTCGGCGGCCACTCCCTGCTCGCCACCCAGATCGCCTCCCGCGTGCAGAAGACCCTGCAACGCAACGTGCCCCTGCGGGCCATGTTCGAGTGCAGCACGGTGGAGGAGCTGGCGAGCTACATCGAGTCGCTGGAAGGCAGCGTCGTCACCGAGGAGAAGGCCGCACGGCTGGAGGACCTGATGGCCAGGCTGGAGATGCTGTAACGGCAGCAGGGCACGCGGAGCGGGGAGGGCTCCGCGTGCCCCGGCTGGATGGGCAGGTGCACGGTGTTTTCAGAAAATACCTGAACGCCTGCACATAAATGGCTGATAAACCGCTTAAGAAGAACGTGCTAGCGCCGATAGCAGAGGACGGCCCTGCGTCCGTGCCCGGTCGATTGCCGACCGGACGCCGACAATGCCTGTGGCCACCTCATGCCTTTGCACCTTTTTGAGTGAGTTCCTCCATGCGAACCCTGAAATTCAGCCACAAGATCATGGTGGCAGCCTCCCTGGTGGTGATCGCTGCCTTCGCCTCCTTCGCGCTGTACAACGATTACCTGCAGCGGAACGCCATCCGCCAGAACCTTGCCAACTACCTCAACGATGTAGGCCAGGTCTCCACGGGCAACATCCAGCACTGGCTGGTGGGCCGCATGCAATTGCTGGAGAACCTGGCCGAGTCCATCGAGGACGACAGCAGCGAGGCGGCGTTGGCCAAGAGCCTGCAGCACCGCAGCATCGCCTCCGCCTTCCTTTATGCGTACTACGGCCAGGCGAGCGGCACCTACACCCAGTTCCCGCCCAGCGAACTGCCCGCCGGCTACGACCCGCGCCAGCGGCCCTGGTACAAGAAGGCGGCGCAGACCAGCGGCCCCGGCCTGACCGAGCCCTACCTGGCCGCCGACCCGCGCGACGGCCTGCTGATCACCATCACCCGCCCGGTGAACGCCTCGGGCACCCTGCAGGGCGTCGTCGGCGGTGACCTCAAGCTGAAGACGGTCGACGAGATCCTCAACTCCTTCGACCTGGGCGGCATGGGCTACGCCTTCCTGGTGGACGACAAGGGCACGGTGCTGGTCCACCCCGACCAGCAACGGGTCCTGAAGAAGCTGCCGGACCTGTTCGCCGGCACCGCGCCGCGCCTGGAGTCCGCCCTGCAGAGCGTGAACGACCGCAGCGGCGAGGCGCGGATCGTGACCTTCCTGCCGGTGGAAGGGCTGACCGGGGTGCGCTGGTACGTGGGCCTGTCCGTCGACGAGTCCAAGGCCTTCGCCGCCCTGCAGGAATTCCGCGTTTCCGCGCTGATGTCGACCATCATCGGCGTGGTCGCCATTCTCCTGCTGCTGGGCGGGCTGATCCGCATCCTGCTGCGCCCGCTGCACGTGATGAGCCACGCCATGAGCGGCATCGCCGAGGGCGAGGGCGACCTGACCCAGCGCCTATCGATCGACTCCCGTGACGAGTTCGGCGAGCTGGCCGATGCCTTCAACCGCTTCGTCGAGCGCATCCACAAATCCATCCGCGAAGTGGCGTCCGCCACGCGCGAAGTGCACGAGCGGGTGACCACTGTGGTGCAGGCGTCGAACGCCTCCATGACCAACTCCAGCGAGCAGGCCGCCCGCACCGACAGCGTGGCCGCTGCCATCAACGAACTGGGCGCCGCCGCCCAGGAGATCGCCCGCAACGCCGCCGACGCCTCGGAACAGGCCAGCGACGCCCGCCGCGACGCCGAGGAAGGGCAGGGCATGGTCGAGCGCACCCTGGTGGCGATGGGCGAGCTGTCGGAGAAGATCCAGGCGTCCAGCAACCACATCGAAGTGCTCAGCCAGAAGAGCAACGACATCGGCCAGATCCTCGACGTGATCAAAGGCATCTCCGAGCAGACCAACCTGCTGGCACTCAACGCCGCCATCGAAGCCGCCCGCGCCGGCGAGGCGGGACGCGGCTTCGCCGTGGTGGCCGACGAAGTGCGCAACCTGGCCCAGCGCACCCAGAGCTCGGCGCTGGAGATCCAGCAGATGATCGAACAGCTGCAGACCGGCGCCCGCGAGGCCGTGGCGACCATGGGCGAAAGCCGCCACTTCAGCGACGATAGCGTGCGCATCGGCGGCCAGGCCGGCGAAAACCTGCGTGGCGTCACCCGCCGCATCGGCGAGATCGACGGCATGAACCAGTCCGTGGCCACCGCCACCGAGGAACAGACCTCGGTGATCGAAAGCCTGAACATGGACATCACCGAGATCAACGTCCTCAACCAGGACGGTGTGCACAACCTGCAGGCCAGCCTGAAGGCCTGTACCGAGCTGGATCAGCAGGTCAGCCGGCTGAAGCAGCTGGTGGATACGTTCAGGATTTGATGGGGTGGTCCTGGCCCGGTGAACGGGCAGTGGATTGAGTCTTAGCGAATGAAACAGCCCGCCTGATGGCGGGCTGTTTTTTAGCGTGAAAATTGCTCGCCTGACATCAAGGAACTGAGTCCATGCATGACATCACCGATACCGAATCCGTAATACGAGAAGCGGAACGATTGCTGGATGAGGGGGACCCGCAGGTGGCACGCTCGATCCTCGCTCCCGGGGAGGGTATCGAGGCGTTCGAACGCAGAAGCTTCGAGATGCTCAGTGAGGCGGCTGAGCTGGGCCATGTCCCCGCAATCACTGCCTTGGCGAAGTGCTTCGATACAGGGGATCGGGTTGAGCAGGATTGCCAGCGGGCAGCCATCCTGTTCGAGCAGGCTGCTGCCTGTGGCCACCCGCAGGCGAAGCTCTATCACGGGTTGAATCTGTTCTACGGGTCGAATGGCATCAGGGCAGACCGGAAAGAGGCCATACGACTGTTGCAAGAGGCCGAAGCCGAGGGTGTGCAAGATGAGCGGACATCCCTCAGTTGATGGGCGCCCCCAACCGGCTTCGGTGCGAGGAGTGGGGTAGACGCTGAGCGTTAAGTCCTGCTGCCGCCGGTAGTGCGTCTCTGCCTTGTGGCCAACACGCTATCTGACGCGGTAAAGCACCAGCGTTCCGAGGTTGATCAGGCGACCTGGTACGTAACGCTCGACCACCAGCCGTTCTTCCCAGCGCTTCTCGTGGAGGGCATCCGGCTCATGGATGATGGTCAACAGATTGCCTTTGAGCTTGAAGCGCAGTGTGGTCTGGACGCGGTTACGGATCGCCATGCCCTTGCGGTCCATGCGCAGGGTGTTTGAGCCGAATACCCAGTAGCCACGCAGGGGGGAGTCGAAATCCAGATCCGACCATTTGCCTTGAAGATCGGCCAGGGTCAGCAGTGGTGGGCTGGCCTTCTCGGCTGCTTCGTAACTCGTCTGTGCGTCCGCTTTCGGAAGGGCACTCTTATCGGGTTGCTCGGCACTGTCGGTTGTCTTGGCCGGGGATGGGGTTTCATGCGCGATCACTTCCTGATTTTCAGGTGTGCCGCAGGGCCGGTCGGAGAACTGGGTCGTGCCATCGGCCACCTTGCACTTGAAGATGGCGGCTGAGGTCGAAGCGACGGGTGCGAGGAGCAAGGCAGAGGCAAGCAGGGCGCTGACAAGTTGCATTGAACATCCATGTAGTCGTGAGGGGTGTCGGATTCTACCTGTTGCTCTGGGATGCGACAGCACTCTGCACGGGGCCGGCGTGCACGAGTTGCCCGCTCGATGGGGCCTGTATGACTCTCACTCCATCGCCTGCCGGTACTGCCGTGGCGTGAAGCCGGTGAGCTGCTTGAACTGGCGGCTGAAGGCGCTGTGGTCGGTGTAGCCGCATTGCAGGGCGACGTCGGTGATGGGTAGGTCGGTCTGCAGCAGGCGGTGGGCGTGTTCCAGGCGGGCCTTGCTGATCATCTGCCGGGGCGTGAGGTGGAACACCCGCTTGCAGTGGCGCTCCAGCTGGGCGACGGAGAGGCGGGCGATGCGGGTGAGGGTCTCCAGGGTGATGGGCTCGTGGAAGTGCGTGCGGATGTGCTCGTCCACGGCGGCCAGGCGTTCGTAGGCGGGGTGGCTGGCGCTGGCCGATTGCAGGTCCACCGAGATGCCCACCAGGCCGATCACCTGCCCGGAGCGGTCGTGCAGGGGGCGTTTGTGGGTCAGGCACCAGCCGGGTTCGCGGCTGCCGTAGAGGTGCAGCTCCAGCTGGTCCTCCAGCACCTGGCCCTGTTCCAGCACGCGGCGGTCCTGCTCGGTGTAGCCGGGGCCGAGCTGGGCGGGGAAGACCTCGGCGCTGGTCTTGCCCAGCAGCGGTTGCAAGGCCTTCAGGCCGCAGCGCTGGACCAGGGTGCGGTTGGCCAGCAGGTAACGCGCCTGGGTGTCCTTGATGAAGATCGCCGCATTGGGGATCGCATCCAGCATCGGCAACAGCAGCCGTGCGCTGGCCAGCAGCGCGTCCATGCTCTCGGGGCGTTCCAGCCCCTCGTCGGCGAACAGTCCTTCCAGCGGGTTCTGCGGCATCGTCCTGCCTCCCAGTGCGCGGCGAGCCGGCAGGTTGCCGCAGGTGGAGGAAGCCTGTCGAGCCTTGCCCGGTCATTCCGCCAACTGTGCCGATTTCGTCATGGGAACCGAGGAAATGCATCAAGCCCGCAGGCGCCCGGGCGGGCCAACCTATGGCCGTTGCAGACCTCGGGGCGCCGTCGCGCCGGTTCGTCTCCGTGCCTGATTCGTCGCCAGGCCCCGGTGCTGCACAGGGATCTCTCCAGCCCATCCAATAACGCACAAGAAGGCTACGCCATGTCTGGAAAGTTCAAGAAACAGCTGTCCCTGACGGACCTCACCTTCATCGGCCTGGGGGCCATCTTCGGCTCCGGCTGGCTGTTCGCGGCGAGCCACGTCTCCGCCATCGCCGGCCCTGCGGGCATCTTCTCCTGGCTCCTCGGCGGCTTCGCGGTGCTGCTGCTGGGCATCATCTACTGCGAGCTGGGGGCGGCGCTGCCGCGTGCCGGCGGGGTGGTGCGCTACCCGGTGTTCTCCCACGGCCCGCTGCTGGGCTACCTGATGGGCTTCATCACGCTGATCGCCTTCTCCAGCCTGGTGGCGATCGAGGTGGTCGCCTCCCGCCAGTACGCGGCGGCCTGGTTCCCGGGCCTCACCGAGACGGGCTCCAGCGACCCGACGCTGATCGGCTGGCTGGTGCAGTTCGGCCTGCTGTGCCTGTTCTTCTGGCTCAACTACCGCAGCGTGAAGACCTTCGCCCGCGCCAACAACCTGGTCAGCGTGTTCAAGTTCATCGTGCCGCTGCTGGTCATCGGCGTGCTCTTCACCTTCTTCAAGCCCGAGAACTTCCAGGTGCAAGGCTTCGCGCCGTTCGGCCTCTCGGGCATCGAGATGGCGGTGTCGGCCGGCGGCATCATCTTCGCGTACCTGGGGCTGACGCCGATCATCTCGGTGGCCAGCGAGGTGAAGAATCCGCAGCGCACCATTCCCTTCGCGCTGATCCTCTCGGTGCTGCTCTCCACCGCCATCTACGTGCTGCTGCAGGTGGCCTTCCTCGGCGCGGTGCCGACCGAGCTGCTGGCCAATGGCTGGGCCGGGATGTCCAAGGAGTTCGCCCTGCCGTACCGCGACATCGCCCTGGTGCTCGGCGTGGGCTGGCTGGCCTACCTGGTGGTGGCCGACGCGGTGGTCTCGCCCAGCGGCTGCGGCAACATCTACATGAACGCCACGCCGCGGGTGATCTACGGCTGGGCGCAGACCGGCACCTTCTTCCGCCTCTTCACCCGCATCGATGAACAGTCCGGCATCCCGCGCCCGGCACTGTGGCTGACCTTCGGCCTGTCGGTGTTCTGGACCCTGCCGTTCCCCTCCTGGGAGGCGCTGATCAACGTGGTGTCCGCCGCCCTGGTGCTGAGCTACGCGGTGGCGCCGGTGACGGTGGCGGCCCTGCGCCGCAACGCGCCGGACATGCCGCGCCCGTTCCGCGTGCGGGGCCTGGCGGTGATGGGGCCGCTGTCCTTCGTGATCGCCGCGCTGATCGTCTACTGGTCCGGCTGGGACACCGTGTCCTGGCTGCTGAGCCTGCAGATCCTGATGTTCGTGATCTACCTGCTGTGCCGCCGCTTCGTGCCCACCGAGCACCTGGGCATCGCCCAGCAGGTGCGTTCGTCCGCCTGGCTGATCGGCTTCTACGCCGTGACCCTGCTGCTCTCCTGGCTGGGCAGCTTCGGCGGCCTGGGCGTGCTCGGCCACCCCTACGACACCCTCGCCGTGGCCGCCTGTGCCCTGGGCATCTACCACTGGGGCGCCACCACCGGCGTGCCGGCCGAGCTGATCCGCCTCAGCGGCGAGGACGAAAGCGAGGAGGGCACCGATGCGGACGTTGCGCCTTCCGCCACGGCCTTCCCCGGCCGCGCCTAACCCACTGTCTGCAACCCGATGACCGGAAGGAGTCTGACCATGAACGACCTCATCAACCTCAGCCTCGACCAGGTGCACGCCCTGGCACTGCGTGCGCTGACCGTCAACGGCATGGGCGAGGACCATGCCCGCGCCATCGCCGACACCATCACCCGGGGCCAGCGTGACGAATGCCACTCCCACGGCCTGTACCGGGTGCTGGTGTGCGTGCATTCGCTGCGCAGCGGCAAGGTGGACCCGCAGGCCCAGCCAAGGGTGAGCCGCCCGGCGCCGGCCATCGTCCGCGTCGACGCGCAGCGGGGCTATTCGCTGCTGGCGCTGCAGACCGGCCTGCCGCTGCTGGTGGAGCAGGCCCGCGAGCTGGGCGTCGCCGCCCTGGTGATCCGCAACTGCTTCCACTTCTCCGCGCTGTGGCCGGAGGTGGAGGCCATCGCCGCGGAAGGCCTGGTGGGGCTGGCCATGACCCCCAGCCACGCCTGGGTGGCCCCGGAAGGCGGCCGCCAGGGGGTGTTCGGCACCAACCCGCTGGCCTTCGCCTGGCCCCGCAAGGGGCGCGAGCCTTTCGTCTTCGACTTCGCCACCAGCGCCATCGCCCGGGGCGACATCGAGCTGCACGCCCGCCAGGGCAAGCCGATTCCCCTGGGCTGGGGGCTGGATGCCGAAGGGCGGCCCAGCACCGATGCGCGGGCCGTGCTGGAGGGCGCCATGCAGACCTTCGGCGGCCACAAGGGCTCGGCCCTGGCAGCGATGATCGAGCTGATGGCCGGCGCGCTGATCGGCGACCTCACCAGCGCCGAATCCCTGGCCTTCGACGGCGGCGCCGGTGCCACGCCGCTCCATGGCGAGCTGCTGCTGGCCTTCGACCCCGCGCGCTTTCTCGGCAGCGAGCTGGAGGCCGGCCGGCAGCGGGCCGAGGCGCTGTTCGCCGCCATCACCGACCAAGGCGCACGGCTGCCGTCGCAGCGGCGTTTCGCCGCCCGCCAGCGCAGCGAACGCGAAGGCGTCTGGGTCGGCCGGGCGCTGCTGGACGACATCCAGCGCCTGATCGACCACCCCCATTCCCCGACCTGACGGAGCCGACCCATGAAGCGCATCCATGTCATCGATTCCCACACCGGCGGCGAACCCACGCGCCTGGTGATGGACGGCTTTCCCGAACCCGCCGGCCGCACCCTGGCCGAGCAGCGCGACAGCCTGCGCGAGCACCATGACCACTGGCGCCGCGCCTGCCTGCTGGAGCCGCGCGGCAACGACGTGCTGGTGGGCGCGCTGTACCGCCCGCCGGTGACGCCGGGCGCCACCTGCGGGGTGATCTTCTTCAACAACGCCGGCTACCTCGGCATGTGCGGCCACGGCACCCTCGGCCTGGTGGCGTCCCTCCGGCACCTGGGGCTGATGGCCCCCGGCGAGCACCGCATCGACACCCCGGTGGGCACCGTCAGCGCCACCCTCCACGAGGACGGCCGCGTCACCCTCGGCAACGTGCCGGCCTACCGCCATCGCCGGCAGGTACCGGTGGAGGTGCCCGGCCATGGCGTGGTCCACGGCGACATCGCCTGGGGCGGCAACTGGTTCTTCCTGGTCAACGACCACGGCCAGCGCCTGGAGCTGGACAACGTCGAGGCCCTGACCGCCTACACCTGGGCGATGTTGCGGGCCCTGGAGGCCCAGGGCATCCACGGCGAGGGCGGGGCGCTGATCGACCATGTCGAGCTGTTCGCCGCCGACGCCGAGGCCGACAGCCGCAACTTCGTCATGTGCCCCGGCAAGGCCTACGACCGTTCCCCCTGCGGTACCGGCACCAGCGCCAAGCTGGCCTGCCTGGCAGCGGACGGCAAGCTCGCCCCCGGCCAGCGCTGGGTGCAGGCCAGCATCACCGGCAGCCGCTTCGAGGGGCACTACGAGTGGGAGGGCGAGCGCATCCGCCCCTTCATCACCGGGCGTGCCCACCTCACCGCCGACTGCACCCTGCTCATCGACGAGCAGGACCCCTTCGCCTGGGGCATCTGAGCCCCGTTTTCCCGAACCCTGAATCCCTGCTCAAGGAGCGACAGCATGAACATCGATATCTTCCGTGGCTGCATCCCCGCCCTCATGACCCCCTGCACCGACGCACGCCAGCCGGACTACGACGCCCTGGTGGCCAAGGGCCGCGAACTGGTCCAGGCCGGCATGAGCGGCGTGGTCTACTGCGGCTCAATGGGCGACTGGCCCCTGCTCAGCGAGGCCCAGCGCCAGGAAGGCGTGGCGCGCCTGGTGAAGGCCGGCGTGCCCACCATCGTCGGCACCGGCGCGGTGAGCACTCGCGAGGCGGTGGCCCACGCGGCCCATGCCGCCAAGGTCGGCGCCCAGGGGCTGATGGTGATCCCGCGGCTGCTGTCCCGCGCGGCCTCGCCGGCGGCGCAGAAGGCGCATTTCACTGCCGTGCTGCAGGCCGCGCCGGAGCTGCCGTCGGTGATCTACAACAGCCCGTACTACAGCTTCTCCACCCGCGCCGACCTGTTCTTCGAACTGCGCGGGCAGCACCGCAACCTGATCGGCTTCAAGGAATTCGGCGGTGCCGACGCCATGCGTTACGCCGCCGAGCACATCACCTCGCGGGATGACGAGGTGATCCTCATGGCCGGCGTCGACACCCAGGTGTTCCACGGCTACGTCAACTGCAACGCCACCGGCACCATCACCGGCATCGGCAACGTGCTGCCCCGCGAGGTGCTGCTGCTGGTCTCGCTGAGCCGCCAGGCCGCCCAGGGCGATGCCCGCGCACGCCGCCAGGCCCTGGAGCTGAGCGCCGCCCTGGACGTGCTCTCGTCCTTCGACGAGGGCTGCGACCTGGTGCTGTTCTACAAGTACCTGATGGTGCTCAACGGCGACCGCGAGTACCGCCTGCACTTCAACGAGAGCGACGCCCTCAGCGACTCCCAGCGCCGCTACGCCGAGCAGCAGTACGGCCTGTTCCGCCAGTGGTACGCCAACTGGACCGCCGAGCAGAACCTCGCCTGAACCCGACCGCCCCGCCGCCCGTGGGCGGTGGGGCCCACCCGCCATCCAGGATGCCCCATGACCCTCACAGGCAAGATGCTGATCGGCGGCGCAGCGGTGCCCGGCACCCGCGACGCCCTCCACGCCATTGACCCGGCCACCGGCCAACACCTGCAACCCGCCTACCCGGGCGCCAGCCGCCAGCAGGTGGAACAGGCCTGCAGCCTGGCCTGGGCCGCCTTCGACCCGTACCGGGACACCGCACCGGCCGCCCGGGCGGCCTTCCTCGACGCCATCGCCGATGCCATCGAATCCCTGGGCGAGGCGCTGATCGAGCGCGCCATGGCCGAGACGGGCCTGTCCCAGGCGCGCCTGCA
This sequence comes from Pseudomonas sp. FeS53a, assembly GCF_000931385.1. Classification (NCBI taxonomy): domain Bacteria; kingdom Pseudomonadati; phylum Pseudomonadota; class Gammaproteobacteria; order Pseudomonadales; family Pseudomonadaceae; genus Pseudomonas; species Pseudomonas sp. FeS53a. The sequence continues at coordinate 71,307 of NZ_JYFT01000034.1, read as the reverse complement.
GGGCGAGCGCGGCCGCACCTGCCTGCAACTGCGCACCTTCGCCCGCACCCTGCGCGCGGGTGAGTGGCTGGACGTGCGCATCGACCGCGCGCAACCCCAGCGCCAACCCCTGCCACGGCCCGACCTGCGCCAGCGCCAGGTGCCCCTGGGGCCGGTGGCGGTGTTCGGTGCCAGCAACTTCCCCCTGGCCTTCTCCGTGGCCGGCGGCGACACCGCCTCGGCCCTGGCCGCCGGCTGCCCGGTGGTGGTGAAGGCCCATGGTGCCCACCCCGGCACCAGCGAGTTGGTGGGGCAAGCGGTGGCCCGCGCGGTCGGGCGCTGCGGCATGCCCGAAGGCGTGTTCTCGCTGCTGTTCGGCGCCGGCCGGGAAGTGGGCCTTGGCCTGGTGACGGACCCGCGCATCAAGGCGGTCGGTTTCACCGGCTCGCGCAGTGGTGGCCTTGCCCTGTGCCAGGCGGCCCAGGCGCGGCCGGAGCCGATCCCGGTCTATGCGGAGATGAGTTCGATCAACCCGGTGCTGCTGTTTCCCGCCGCCTTGCAGGCCCGTGGCGAGGCCCTGGCGCAGGGCTTCATCGCCTCGCTGACCCTGGGCGCCGGGCAGTTCTGCACCAACCCGGGCCTGCTGCTCGCCCCTCGCGGGGCGGCGCTGGATGCCTTCCTCGCCCACGCCGCCGAGCAGCTGCGCCCGTGCAAGGCCCAGGTGATGCTCACCCCCGGCATCCACCAGGCCTACGCGGCCGGGGTCGCGGCCCTGGCCCGCCACCCGCAGGTGCGCCGGGTCGCCAGCGGCGAACCCGGGGACGGGCCGAACCGCTGCCAGGCGCAGCTGTTCGTCACCGACGCCGAGGCCTTCCTCGCCGACCCGCAGTTGCACGGCGAGGTCTTCGGCGCGGCGGCGCTGGTGGTGCAATGCGAAGGCGCAGCGCAGGTATCCCGCATCCTCGATGCCCTGGAGGGCCAGCTCACCGCCACCCTGCACTTGGACGATGCCGACCTGGATGCCGCCCACGCGCTGTTGCCGACCCTGGAACGCAAGGCTGGCCGCGTGCTGGTCAACGGCTGGCCGACCGGGGTTGAGGTGTGCGATGCCATGGTCCACGGCGGACCGTTCCCGGCCACCTCGGATGCCCGTTCCACCTCGGTGGGCACCGCCGCCATCCAGCGCTTCCTGCGACCGGTGTGCTACCAGGGCTTCCCCGATGCCTTGCTGCCGGCGGCGCTGCGCGAGGCCAATCCCCTGGGGTTGCGGCGGCTGCTCGACGGCGAGCGGGAGGCCTGAACATGGGCGATCTCCAGCCAGCGGATGTGGATGTCGCGGTGGTCGGCGCCGGTGTCATCGGTGTCGCCTGCGCCCTGCAGCTCGCGCGCCAGGGGCTGCGGGTGCAGGTGTTCGACCCGGACGGCGTGGGGCAGGGCGCCTCCTTCGGCAACGCCGGGCACCTGGCCACCGAGCAGGTGTTCCCGATCGCCGACCTGTCGATCCTCAAGCGCCTGCCGGGCATGCTCCTCGACCCCATGGGCCCGCTGCGCCTGGACTGGACCTACCTGCCACGCGCCACCCCCTGGTTCCTGCGTCTGCTGCTCAACCTGCGGGCAGCGCCCTTCGCCCGCACCGTGGCCGGCCTGCGTGCCCTCAACGAAGCCAGCCTGGGCGCCTGGCGTCGCCTGCTGCAGGCCATCGAGCGGCCCGACCTGCTGCGCGAGGACGGTTCGCTGCTGGTGTACGAGCAGGACGCCTCCCGCGCGGCGCTGCAGGCCCTCCAGGCGCGCATGGCCGGGCAGGGCGTGCCGGTGGCGCTCTGGGGGGCGGAGGCCGTTCACGCGGCGGCGCCCCAGCTCAGCGACGGGATTCGCGGTGGGCTGTTCTTCCCGGCCACCGGGCACTTCATCGACCCGCACCGCGTGGTCGTCGAACTGGCGCAGGCGGCCGAGGCGCTGGGCGTCACCTTCCATCGCCAGCGCGTGCTCGATGGCCACCGGCTGGCAGGGGGCGTCGCCCTGAGGCTGGACGACGGCAGCCTGCGCGCCCGCCAGGTGCTGCTGGCCTGCGGCGCCCACTCCGCGCCGCTCACCGAACGCCTCACCGGCACGCGGGTGCCGCTGGATACCGAACGCGGCTACCACCTGATGCTGCCCCGCGAACAGGGGCGGCTGCCGTTCGCCGTCACCAGCCTCGAGCGGCGGTTCATCATGACGCCCATGGCCGACGGCCTGCGGCTGGCCGGCACCGTGGAGTTCGCCGGGCTGGAAAAGCCGGCGAACATGGCCCGCGCCTGGCAACTGCACCGCCTCAGCCAGGGGCTGTTCCGTGACGAGCTGGACACCGAAGGCGCCAGCCCCTGGATGGGCTTCCGGCCCTCGCTGCCGGACTCGCTGCCGATCATCGACCGGGTGGGCGAGGGCCGCGTCCTGCTCGCCTTCGGCCACCAGCACCTCGGGCTGACCCAGGCTGCCGTCACCGCCGAGTACATCGGCCAATTGGCCCAGGGGCAGGCCTTGGCGGGGCTGGAGGCGTACCGGCTGGGGCGCTTCGGCGGGCCGAGGAAGGGCTGAACCGCGTCACGGAAACCAACGGGTCGTGATTGACGGCAAAGGGCCAAAGGCGTCTGCTACGCCGATTTTCCGGACGCCACCGGGAAGGCCCTGGGCCCTCCCTCAAGGATGAAGACCATGCCCCTGACCGCTTCCCGTACTGCCCGCTGCCTGTCGACGCTGTTGCTGCTGAGCGTGACGCCCGCCACCTGGGCCACCACAGCCGAGCAGGCGGGGACTAACGCCTCGGCGAAGGCCTGGTTCACCCCGCAACGGGTGGCTGGGGACGGCGCCTTCTGCGACGAGGTGCTGAAGGCGGCCAGGGCACACTTCCTCACCCGCAAGCGCTGGGCGGCGTTCGTGCTGCCCGGTATGCAGCGTGTCGAACTGCGTGGCGCCGAGGCCGGCCAGGGGCCGGTCTACTTCGATTTGCTGACCCACCCGGGCTGTGGCGGTGCTTGCGAGCGTTACCAGGTGATCGCCAGCCGCACGCCGGGGCAGGACCGCGAGACGCTGGAGCAGCTGGCAAAAGGGCTGCCCGGCCCGGCCGTCGACGTGGAGCTGTTCAAGGACCGGGACGACCGCTACGTCAGCATCGGCAGCGGCATCGACGGCCAGCCGGACCGGCTGGAGGTCAGCCGCCTCAACGACGACCTGACCTGGACCACCTGCCGGATCAGCACCGGGCCGGATGAGGCGCAGATCGCCCAGAGCATCCCCGCAGCGGTGCGCTCGGCAGTGGAGGCGATGGAGCGGGCTGCGGCGCGGGTCCGGCAGGACGCCGGCTGGATGTGCGGCAGCGCGCGCACCCACGCCCGTTGGGAAACGGCCATGCATGACGCGTTGCAGGCGGTCCATTACCGTCCGTGGGCGGTTTTCGAGCGCGTCGATAACCCCACCGGCACCTACGACCAGGACCTGCAGGGCCTGCAGCGCTGGGCCGACAAGGGTGTGTTCGAGCGCCAGGCCTACGAGGCGTTCGTCCAGCAGATGGAGCGCAGCCAGGCGACTGTCGCCGCCTTCTTCGCCCAGCGTTACGGCCTGGCCAAGGCGCAGGCGGCTGCCCTGTCCCGGCAGGCGCTGCAGAACGCTGTCAGCGAGGGCATCCGCTTCTACCAGTACGCGCCCTACCCGAAGGACGAGGCCGCCCTGCGTGACGCCATCCTTGCCCACCGGCCGATGGCCGAGATCCGCGCGTTGCCGGGCAAGATCGACGACCTGGCGGTGGCCATCGACTACCCCGAGGCCCTGGCCTACCTGATCGAGCAGGGTGCCGACGTCAACCAGGCGAACGCCTTCGGCAAGACGCCGCTGATGTACGCCGCCCAGTACAACCAGGTGCAGAGCGCTCGCACCCTGCTGGACAAGGGGGCCTACCCCAACGCGACCACCCTGATACCCGTGGATGGCTGCAGCTACAGCCTGCGGACCACCAACATGACAGCGCTGCACTACGCCGCGCGCTATGCCGGCCCGGAGCTGGTGAAGCTGCTGCTGGACAGAGGCGCCGAGCCCGCCATCAAGGCCCGTTGGGACGGCGAGCCGGGGCGCACGCCCCTGGATTGGCTGCAGCAGTACACCGCGCCAGGTGCCGCCGAGCGCAACCCGAACATTGCCGACGGGCAGGTGGCCGGGGTGGCGGCGCTGCTGCAACCGTCGTCGGCCCCGGTGTTGCAGGCCCGCGCCCAGCGGCTGGTGCTGGAGGGCGAGAAGGCCTACCAGGCCGGCGACCTGAAGCGCGCGCTGCGAGCGCTCGACCTGGCGATCAACCTGCAGCCTGGTCATGAGCGGGCGCTGGCCGACCTGTCCCTGGTGGCGCTGCGGGACGGGGATTACGGCCTTTCCCTGCAGGCCGGGCAGGCCCTGATCGACGGCAGCCGCGATGCCCGCCTGGTGGCCAATGCCTGGCACAACCAGGCCCTGGCCTGCGAGAGGGCCGGCTCGACCCGCTACAACGACCGGCTCTACTGCAACGCGGGGCCGCTGTACGCCCGCTACCAGGCCTGGCGTGCAGACCCCAGTGCGCAACGCGCGGCCAACCTGGTCGGGCACGCCGTCCCCGAAGGCGGTTATACGGTTGCCTCGCTGGTCTACGACGACGTGCAGCTGGACGTGATCAAGGGCAGCGGGCCGACCTTCGATGGCCGCGAATACCTCTACCTGGCCCACCCGTCACGCATCGTCATCCACACCGAGCGCCTGGGCTGGAAGGCCGCCTCGGACACGCAGGCGCCGCCGGTGGTGGAGGAGGCGAGGGTGCTCGACGGGAGCCAGACCCTCACCGTCCTGCGCTGCGACCAGGGCTGCGACCTGAAAGGGCTGCAGGTGCTGCCCGCGCCCTGAGCCCGCTCCGCCTGGCAAAAAGTTAGAACCTCTCGCCGTCCCGGTCCTCAGACGTTCTAGGCGTCATCGACGCCGGACCCGAATGGACCCACAGACAAGAGAGGACCGTGCAATGGCTCAACATCGAGGTGGCAAAGGCAACTTCGCGGAAGACCCCCAGCGTGCATCCGAGGCCGGCAAGAAAGGCGGGCAGGTGAGCGGGGGCAACTTCCGCAACGACCCGGAACGGGCATCGGCCGCCGGCCGCAAGGGCGGGCAACGCAGCCACGCCCGGCGCACCAGCGAGGACTGAGCGCCACCGGGCCGGCGGCAGTTGCCGCCGGCCCGGTCATCCACCCGCCGCCCAGCGGCCCCATTGCCCAGCCGAGGACACCCCGATGACCGACAAGAAAGGCGCCGGCAGCGATCTCGCCGGTACCGACACCGAAGACCGCCGCAACACCAGCCGCAAGATCAAGCAGCTCGAGGCCTACCGCGAGGACGCCACCGGCGAGGCCCTGACCACCAACACCAGCACCCGCATCGCGGACAACCAGAACAGCCTGCGCGCTGGCGAGCGTGGCCCGTCGCTGCTGGAGGACTTCATCCTGCGGGAGAAGATCACCCACTTCGACCATGAACGCATTCCCGAGCGCATCGTCCATGCCCGGGGCGCGGCCGCCCACGGCTACTTCCAGGTCTACGAATCGCTGGCCGAGTACACCAAGGCGGACTTCCTCAACGACCCGTCCAAGCGCACCCCGGTGTTCGTGCGCTTCTCCACCGTACAGGGGCCGCGCGGCTCCGCCGATACCGTGCGTGACGTGCGCGGCTTCGCGGTGAAGTTCTACACCGACGAGGGCAACTTCGACCTGGTGGGCAACAACATGCCGGTGTTCTTCATCCAGGACGCGATCAAGTTCCCCGACTTCGTCCACGCCGTGAAGCCCGAGCCGCACAACGAGATCCCCACCGGCGCCTCCGCCCACGACACCTTCTGGGACTTCGTCTCGCTGGTGCCGGAGTCGGCGCACATGGTGCTCTGGACCATGTCCGACCGCGCCATCCCGGTGGGCTACCGGGCCATGCAGGGCTTCGGCGTGCACACCTTCCGCCTGGTCAATGCCGATGGCCGTTCGACCCTGGTGAAGTTCCACTGGCGGCCGGTGTCCGGTGTGCGCTCCCTGGTCTGGGACGAGGCGCAGAAGCTGGCCGGCAAGGACCCGGACTTCCACCGGCGCATGCTCTGGGAGGACATCGAGCGCGGTGACTACCCGGAGTGGGAGCTGGGCCTGCAACTGATCCCGGAGGATGAGGAGCACGCCTTCGACTTCGACCTGCTCGACCCCACCAAGCTGGTGCCTGAGGAAATCGTCCCGGTGAAGGTGGTGGGGCGCCTGGTGCTGGACCGCAACCCGGACAACTTCTTCGCCGAGACCGAGCAGGCCGCCTTCCACCCCGGCCACCTGGTGCCCGGCATCGACTTCAGCAACGACCCGCTGTTGCAGGGCCGGCTGTTCTCCTACACCGACACCCAGCTGTCGCGCCTGGGCGGGCCGAACTTCAACGAGCTGCCGATCAACCGGCCGTTGTGTCCGTTCCACAACAACCAGCGCGACGGCATGCACCGGCAGACCATCAACAAGGGGCGTGCCGCCTACGAGCCCAACTCCATCGACGGTGGCTGGCCGAAGGAGACACCGCCGGCCGCGCGCAACGGTGGTTTCAGCAGCTATCACGAGCCGGTTTCCGGCACCAAGCTGCGCAAGCGCGCGGACTCCTTCGGCGATCACTTCTCCCAGGCCCGGCTGTTCTACCGCAGCATGAGCGAGGTGGAGCGCGGGCACATCGTCGCTGCCTACAGCTTCGAGCTGGGCAAGGTGGAGCGCGCGGCCATCCGCGAGCGGCAGGTGAACGAGATCCTCGCCAACATCGACCTTGACCTGGCGCGCCAGGTGGCCGAGAACCTCGGCATCACGCCACCCGGCGGGCCCACCGTGGCGGTGACGGACGGCAGCCTGCAGCAGTCGCCGGCCCTCAGCCAGATGAACCTGCTGCCGGGCAACATCCGCTCCTGCAAGGTGGCCATCCTGCTGGCCGACGGCGCCTGTGGGCGTGACGTGGAAACGCTGAGGGACGCACTGGAGCAGGCCGGGGCGAGCGCCAAGCTGCTGGCCCCCAGCTCGGCCCCGGTGGTGTCCGCCGAGGGCCAGAAGCTGCAGCCGGACGCGACCTTCGCCGGCTTGCCCTCCATCGCCTTCGACGCGGTGTTCGTCCCCGGCGGGGTGGCAGCGGCCAAGGCGTTGAGCCGCAACGGCGAGGCGCTGCACTACCTGCTGGAGGCCTACAAGCACCTCAAGGCCATTGCCCTCTGCGCAGAGGCGGGGGACCTGGCCAGCCAGCTCTACCTGGAGGAGGACGACGGCTTGCTGAGCGGGCCCGATGCCAACGCGGTGCGCCAGGCCTTCTTCGAGGCCATCGCCCGGCACCGGGTCTGGGCCCGCGAGCCCAAGGCCGCCATCATCCCGGCCTGAACCGGCGGGCGCCAGCGGCTCAGCCGCTGGCGTCCAGCTTCACCCGCTGGCGCACGTGGGCGGCGAGGCGGCACTCGTCCAGCAGCGCCCGGGCCTGGGCGATCAGGGCCGATACCCGGGGTTCCTCGTGGCCTTCGCGGAAGTCCGCCAGGGTCAGGTACTGGCCGGGCGTTTCCGCTCCGGCGGGCGAGTCGGCCAGGGTCCAGGCCAGCGGGCTGTCCACCAGGCGCTGCTGGAGCTGTTGGCCAGGCTGGGCCGGGTGGCCGCTGTCGGTGTCCATCCAGCCGAAGTCGGCGATCACCATCAGGCGCTTGACCCGCGCCACCGCCAGGCCGTCGAGCAGTGCGCCGATGGCGATGAAGGCCTGGTCGAAGGCGCCATCGCTGCGCATGGCCCGCTCCGGTGCCAGGGGCACGCCCGGCAGGTAGCAGAGCACCGCATCCATGCCCGCCACGGCCTGGCTCGCTGCCAGGGCGTCGTCCAACGCACCCACCTTGGTGCGCAGACCGGGGCGGCTGTCCAGTGCGTTGAGATCGTCCACCAGGGCCGTCACTTCCCACTGGCGGGACAGGGCCTCCACCAGCAGGGCGCTGCCGAGGCTGCTGCGGGCGCCGAACAGCGCCAGCTTGTAGGTCGGGGTTTCCAGGTTGTGCATGTGGGCCTCGGGCGGCTGCGTCAGGGTTGCTGGTAATGGCCGGGCGTGGTGCCGGGCTCCTTGGCATGGAGGATGGGGGTGACCTGGATGTCGCTGAGGCGCGACGGGTCGTCGATGCCACGCAGGGTCTGCACCTGCAGGCGGGCCTGCTCCGGCGTGAGGTGGGCGTGGGTGGATTCCACCTCCACGGAACCGGGCTGGTTGTCGTGGATGTAGCTCACCAGGAAGCGGTGTCGGCTCATGGTCGTCTCCTCGGTGTGGTTCACCCTCTAGACCACCCGGCCCTTGGAGCGAGTTCAGCTTTCCGGCTGGGCGGCGCGGCGCTGAAAAACCTCAAACCAACTCGCTGCCGCCGCATCAAAGTCTCTGACAGGACCCGTCCGGCCCGTTGGCCGAAGGAGGATGCAATGACCCTGTTGTGTCTGTTGGGTGGCTGCAGCTGGGCCGCCGGAACCGAAGTGACCATGGGCCGCGAGGCGATGCTGTGCCAGGTGTGCAGCCGCTGCGGTGCCTGCCGCTACCTGCCCCTGGCGCCCTGAGGCGATAGCGGGTGAGCGCCTGGGAGCGTGTGCTGGAGACCCTGGCCGAGGAGTTCGCCGACCTGGAGGACCCGGCCCGGGCCACCCGCGTGGTGCTGCGGCTGTTTCTGGCTGCGCTGCTGGGCGGCCTGCTGGGTTTCGAGCGAGAGCAGCACGGCAAGGCCGCCGGGGTGCGGACCCACATGCTGGTGGCGCTGGGGGCGGCGTTGTTCGTCCTGGTACCGCAGATGGCGGGAGCCGAGCACGACGCCATGAGCCGGGTGATCCAGGGGCTGACGGCGGGCATCGGCTTTCTCTGCGCCGGCACCATTCTCAAGCGCGACCGCATGGACGAAGTGAAGGGGCTGACCACCGCCGCCGGCCTCTGGTCCACCACCGCCATCGGCGTCACTGTCGGCCTCGGCTACGAAGCCACCGCCTTGCTGGCCGCCCTGGTGGTGCTGGCCATCCTCAACCTGTTGCCGCACCTGCTGGGCCGCTTCGACCGGCCCCAGCGCTGACCACCTGGATACCCCATGTTCCGTGACTTTCCCTACGCCATCGCCTGGACCGACGCCATGCCCAGCGGCAACGGCTACGTCGGCCTGATCGAGTACCAGCCGAGCCGCGAGGATGCGCAGGTGCAAGTGCTCTGGGTGTACGCCCCCGGCTGCACCTGCGCCCGGGAGGCCGAAGCCGCGGCCGACCACATGCTCCGCGCCATCGGCGAGATCACCCCGGAGGGGCGGGTGATCTACCGCGATGGGGTCAGTCTCTAGCAGGTTGCTGCAGAACAGGCGGGGCGGCGGCGAAGCGCTGCAGCACGTCGAGCAGGTCCTCGCGTTTGTTCCGGGAGATGGCTTCCAGCAACAGGGCGTAGCCCTTCTTCTCGCACTGCTGGCCGACAGTGGGATCGGCACCTTTTTCCAGCAGCAGGGTGAACAACGCCAGGGTGTCCCGCTGGCTGACGGTAGGGGACTGGGCATCGGCAGCGGTCTGCTCGGCCACCAGGGTCAGCAGGCTCTTGCCGATGGGCTGGCCATGGCAGGTGCCACGGCCGTAGCTCAGGTCGAGGTTGGCGCCGGCGGCTATCAGTTGCCTCACGGCCCCTAGATTGTGGGCGGAAAAGGCTCGGTACAGAGCGGTTTCGCCATCGTCCTTGCTGCGCACATCGAGATCTTGCGGGTAACGCAGCAGCCAACCGAAGGCCTGCAGACCACGCGTGTTTCCGGCCATCTGCATCAGGGGCGTCTCGCCTCGGCTGTCCGGCTCGTCGATGCGGACACCGGCCTCGATGAGGAACTTCAAGCGTCCGCCCTGGCTCAGGTCGAGGTTGTCTCTCAGGTCGCGTTGCATGGTCAGGACCGCCAAGGTGCTGCCGTTGTAGAGACCGCTGGTGCGCGCGCCGTGCTCCAGCAGCAGCCGGGCGATGTCCAGATGCGGCGCGTCCAGGGCGTGCAGCAGGGCGCTGCGGCCATCGTCGGCCATGACCTCGCCGCTGATGCCGCTGGCCAGCAGACGCTGCACCTCGGCCAGGTCGCCGGCGTCCACGGCAGCCACCAGCGGCCAGAAACCCTGGCAGGCCAGCGGGTTGGCAGTGGTGATGCCCAGGCGTTCGAGCACCCGGGGCGGAATGCTCATCTGGCGTTTCAGGCGCAGGCCGCAGTACACCCGGTAGGCCTCGACGGCTCGGCCCTGGAGGATGGTGTACTCAGGGCGCTGCTGGTAGATCGCCCAATCCAGGTCCGCCAGGTTGAGGTAGGCAGGCATGCGCCCCGGGTCGCGGCGCAGCACTTCTTCGAGCCAGGGGCGGGCGGTTTGCAGCTGGCCGGCCTCGCTGGCCCAGAAGGCGATGTCGTTGAGCAGGCCTGGGTATTCGCGGCGCTCGGTGGCGATGCTGCGGAAGTCATGAAGGGCGAAGAAGTCTTCCACCTCGCGGATGCCCGGCCGCTTGTCCTTGGTCTTCAGCAGTTGCTGGTGCAGGGCACGGAACTGCTTCCAGGTGTCATCCGGGGACTGGGCCGGCACATAGGCGTTGAGGGTGATCGTTCCATTGGCGCTGGTGAAGGGGCGGAACCAGGGTGGAAACTTCTGCAAGGCCTGCAACCACTGCTGCGCGATTGCCTCGCTGATGGGCTGCAGCGGGGTGAAGTCCATCCGGTCCATGTCGCGGCGGTGGCTGATGGCCAGCAGCGGGTTCTGCGGATCGCGCTGGTCGACCAGCAGGTAGCGCTGGCTGAGCTGCCAGTCCGAGGGGGCCGAACAGTCGAAGCTCAGCGACGTGAGGCTGAGGCCGGTGTCCAGGGTGTTGCTCGCTGGCCAGCGCTCGCTGACCCGGATGGGAAAATCCGAGGGCTCGCAGGCGCGCAGTTCCTCGGGGCTGAACAGGGCAATGGGCGGCGACTTGTAGACCCGCTGCTGGTACGCCAGGTCCTGGTAGGCATTGAGGTAGAACAACCCGCGATGCTGGCTCAGGACGATACGCGCCGGCACCTGCGCCAGGCCCGGCAGGCGGAATGGCTTGATCTCCAGGGTGGCCGTTTCCGGACGGTCGAGCACGAACTTGCGGGCCATACCCGACCATTTGATCCCGGCCATGTCGATGTCGAAGGCCAGGGCCACGGGAGCGCCTGCCAGCAGGGCCAGCGCAAGGCCAAGCCCACGGATGCCGATGCGCCGGGCAGTGGCGCCAGAGAATAGGTTCAACGTTGCAGTCCCTTGCCGATGGAAAGGTCGGCAATGTAATGCAATCGGCGTTGTTGTACCGGGTGTTTGTCTCAGGGGCGGAACTGGAGTAGCGACGCCGCCGACGGGGAGTCAGCGGCGGGCTCGGGAGGGGGGGGGCGAGGGTGTTACGGGCAGCGTTTATAAAGCACGACGTCCGCTCTGAAGTTGCCTTCCAAGGGGGCTGGGACACCTGTATCGACCGTGTCGGCGAACAGAGTGAGGTAATTGGCTTGCACATGAGGGTGTGCGTTGACCTGCAGCCTCCCTTGTTGATCAGTGGAACGGATGCGAACCCCAAGGATGTAGGGCACCTCCGCTTCGACTGCATCGGAGATGTCACGTGCACCATTGTGGTTCTGGTAAGACACCAGGCGAACCGGTAAATCCGGTGAGAAACCATCGACCAAAGGTTGAAGTATGTCGATCTTGGCCTGGTAGTTATCGCCCTCGATGATGGCGCCGTTTTGCAAAGCGTCGCGGATCTTTTCGAACAGTTGTTGTGCCGGCATGGGAAAGACTCCTGTCAGTATCCGTAGCGTGGAAATTACCGCCCCCGGATTCTAGGCACAGAAATGAATGCTGGCGAAGTGCCGCTCCTGAGCGTTTTTCATGATGGTTCGTGCGTTCCATGGGGGCTTGTGAATCCAGCTTAAGCGTCTGGCTTCGAACCGTCCTCCAGCAGCATCGGCCCGCTGCCGAACTCGGCCAGGGCGTCGCCGGGGTTGCGCAGGGGGCAGGTTTCCATGCTCAGGCAGCCACAGCCGATGCAGCCGTTGAGCTGGTCGCGCAGGGCGGTGAGGCGCTGGATGCGCTGGTCCAGCTCGTGGCGCCAGCGTTCGGAGAGGGCATGCCAGTCGGCGGCGGTGGGGGTGCGGCCTTCGGGCAGGGCGGCCAGGGCTTCGGCCATTTCCGCCAGGGGCACGCCCAGGCGTTGCGCGACCTTGATGATCGCCACCCGGCGCAGCACATCGCGGGCGTAGCGGCGCTGGTTGCCGGCGTTGCGGGTGCTGCGGATCAGCCCCTTGGCTTCGTAGAAATGCAGGGTGGAAACCGGTACGCCGCTGCGTTCGGCGACCTGGCCGACGGTGAGGGGCTTGTGGATGTTGGTGGGTGTGACGGCGGGCATCGTGCTGGGCTCTTGACCTCAAGTTAAGTTGAGGTTTTACCCTCGGCGCCGTTCATGCACAAGATCGGTCCGCAGAGGAGTCGGGACATGCAGTACGCAGAGGAAATCCACACCGCCATCCGATTCGCCTTCGATCCCGAGCGCCGCCAGGCGCTGCTGGAGGGGCTGGCACCACGTCTGGCCGCTTGCCTGGCGTCGCACCAGGGGTTGCTGGAAAGCTCCCTGGAGGTCGGCACCGACGGCGACTGGCTGGTCCAGCGCAGCCGCTGGCGCTCGCCGCAGGCCGCTCACCAGGCTTTGGGAGACGGCTCCTGCGGTGCGCAACTGCTGGGCGAGGCCATCTGGCGCTACGGGGCCCGCTCGGTGTGGTTCGAGTAGGGCACACCGGACGTCAGAGCAGGAACATGCCCTTGGCGAGGAACAGGATGGCGAGCATCTGCAGCAGCACGCTGCGGTGGATCAGGCGGGAGCGGGCGGGCGTCATGCGGCCGCTGCGCATCAGCAGGACCACCAGCAGGAAGTGCCCGAGGATGCTCAGCGCCAGGCTGATCTTCAGCACCAGCAGGGTGCCGAAGTGGCTGGCGAAGGGCGCCGCCAGCACCGCGCGGTAGTGCCAGGCGAGGCCCAGCCCGGCGCCGTAGAGTGCCAGCACCACCCAGTGCATCACCTGCCGGGCGCGCTTGCCGAGGGCCTGGGACAGGCGGCTGCGGGCGTCTTCGTCCAGCACCGGTGTGGCGCGGCTGAGGATCATCACCTCGAAGAACACCCCGCCGATGAAGAACGCCGCAGCGGTGATGTGCACGAACTTGAGCAGCAGGTAGGTCATGGCGGGTCCTCGGGCGGCAGGGTGGGCGGATCATGACGGCTCGCCAGGGCAGTGCCATGACCCGCGTCAACGCGCCTGCCGGGGGCCGCCGCCGTAGCGCGCCAGCGCACCGGCCGCCAGGTCCAGGCTGGTGCACAGGACGAAGTAGAGCAGGGCGACGAAGAGGAAGATCTCCGTGGGGTGCACCATCACCCGGTTGCTCACCTGGGTGGCCACGAACGACAGCTCGCCGACGCCGATGACATAGGCCAGGGAGGTGTCCTTGATCAGCGAGACCCACTGGTTGAGGAATGACGGCAGCATGATCGGCAGGGCCTGGGGCAGGATCACCCAGCGCAGCACCTGCCAGGGGCGCATGCCCAGGGCGCGCGCCGCGTGCCATTGGCCCTCCGGCAGGCTGAGGATGCCGGCGCTGACCGAGTGGGCCAGGTAGGCCCCGCCGATCAGCGAGAGGGCGCAGACCACCGTGGCCAGGGCGGGCACGTCCACGTGGAAGACGATGGGCAGCAGGAAGTAGGTCCAGAACACCAGCATCAGCACCGGGATCGCCCGGAAGAAGCCCAGCACGCCCACCAGCAGCAGGCGCCAGCGGCCCTTCGACAGGGCCAGTGCGATGCCCAGCACCAGGCCGATCAGCGCCGACGCCAGGGCCGAGCACAGGGCCAGCACCAGCGTCAGTGCGGCGCCGCCCAGCGGGCCCTCGGGCCAGGGGCCCAGCAGCAGGTAGTCGAGGTTGTCGAGGATGACCGAGACGTCCATCAGGCGGCTCCCTGGCGGTAGCGCCGGCTGTGCTGCACCACCTGGCCGAGGGCTTCCATCAGCGCGATGGTGCCGATGTACAGCAGGGTGGCGAGGCCGAAGGCCTGGAAGGTCTTGAAGGTTTCCGTCTCGACCTGGCGCGAGGCGTAGGACAGCTCGGCCAGGCCGATGGCCATGGTCAGCGAGGAGTTCTTCAGCGCGTTCATGTACTGCCCCAGCAGCGGGGCGAAGGCCGTGCGCAGCGCCTGGGGCAGCAGCACCACGCGCCACACCTGGCCAGGTGTCATGCCCAGTGCCAGGCCGGCCTCGCGCTGCTGCGGGCGCACCGAGGCGATGCCGGCGCGGAACTCCTCGGCGACGAAGGCCGTGGTGTAGAGCGTCAGGCCCCAGGCCCCGGCGAGGAACTCGAACGACGGCCAGGCCAGCACCAGCGGCCCGATGGCCAATTCGTGCGGGCTGTTGAGCCAGAACACCAGTGCTTCCGGCAACAGCGCCGGCACGCCGAAGTACCAGAAGAACAGCTGCACCAGCAGGGGCGTATTGCGAAAGGCGGTCAGGAAGGCCTGCGCCGGCCACGACCCGTAGCGCGAGGGCGCCAGGCGGGCGATGGCCAGGGGCGCGCCGAGCAGGGTGGCCAGCAGGCAGCACAGGGCGGAAAGGCCGAGGGTCAGCAGGAAGCCGTCCAGCAGCCACTGCAGGTAAAGCGGGGCGAGGAGGTCGCCGAACATGGTTGGATTTCCGGAGCAGAGGCATCAACGACTGCGCCCCACCGAAGCGGGGCGCAGGGAGAGAGGGCGATCAGCTCTTGTCGCCGATCCGGTAGAGGCGAGCCAGGGGCGTCGGCGTGCTCGGGCCGAACCAGGCGTCGTAGATCTTCTGGGCGTCGCCGCTGTTTTCCAGCTCGCGCAGCGACTGGTCGACGAACTCGGTCAGGGCTGCCTCGCCCTTGGGAATGCCGACGCCGATCAGGTCGTTGGAGATGGTGAAGGGCGGCACCTCGTACTTGTCCTTGTCCGGCACGTTGGCCAGCAGACCGATCAGCTTGGGCCCATCCTGGGTGATGGCCTGCACCTGGCCGTTGCGCAGGGCGGTGAAGGCGAAGGGGGTGTCGTCGTAGGCGATAACCTTGGCGCCGGGGAACTTCTCCCGCAGGACGCCTTCGTTGACCGTGCCCTTGTCCACGCCCACGCGCCATTTGTTCAGTTGCTCCGGCTCGGTCAGGGTGCCCTTGCGCACGATGAACTGCTGGCCGGAGGCGAAGTACGGAATGCTGAAGTTCACCTGCTGGGCCCGCTCGGGGGTGATGGTGAAGTTGGCCAGCACCAGGTCCACCTTGTTGGCGGTCAGCAGCGGAATGCGGTTGGCCGGGTTGGTGGGCAGCAGCTCCAGCTTCACGCCCAGCTTGCCGGCCAGGGCCTTGGCGTAGTCGACGTCGAGGCCGGCCAGTTGCTTGGTCTGCGGGTCGACGAAGCCGAAGGGCGGGTTGCTGTCGAAGGCGGCGACCCGGAGGACGCCGGCCTTGCGGATGTCTTCGAGGCGGTCGGCATGGGCCAGGCCGGACAGTACGGCCAGGGCAAGGGCGGTAACGGCAGTGAGTTTCTTCATGAAATGACAGCTCCTGGATGGGCCCTGTCGATTCGCAGGGCACCGTATGCGGGGATGGCGGGCGCCCTGGGTGAGGGCGCCCGCCGCTGCCGGAGGGTGGCTCCAGGCGAAGCGCAGTGTGTCAGGGGCGGGCAGGGGCTGAAAAAGAATGAATCGGTCTATTTAATAGCTGAATGGAATAAATAGAGCTTGATTGAGTTCGAATAGGAATTTGAGAGGCGGCTGCTCATTCGAGCGGATAGCGCCGGAACAGCGCGCTGTCGTTGAGCGCGCGCGCCTCGCGGCTCCAGCCTGGGTAGTCCGCCGGGTCGATCAGGTCCGCTGCCACATGCTGGATGAAGGCCCAGGCGACCGCGCTGCTGATCGCCGCCTGGTCGAGGGTGTCCACCTCGGCGCGGGCGCTGGCCTCCAGCCCGGCACAGGCAGCACGCAGCTGCAGGCTCACGCGCTCCAGCCAGGGGCCATGCTGCTTGGCTTCCGGCCGCAAGCGGCGTTCATACACCACCTGCACGGCCTTTTCGCAGGCCACCAGCGCCAGCCCTGTCCGGGCCAGGACACGGTGCCGATCCTTGGGCGGAAGCAGCGGGCGCGACGCCTGTGCCTCGAAGTGATCGAGGATCAGGTTCGAGTCCATCAGCACCGTGCCATCGTCCAGCACCAGGGTCGGTGCCTTCACCACCGGATTGATCCGGGCGAAGGCCTCGAAGTCGCTGAATACCGACAGCGGATGGTGATCGAAGGGGACGCCGTAGCAATCGAGGCTGATGGCGACGCGGCGTACATAGGGCGAGTCGAGCATGCCGTAGAGCTTCATGGGGGATCTCCTGTTGCGTAGTGCTGCTTACGCTAAAGCGTGAAAGGTACGAATAAAATCGCTATTTTCTCGGCTTTTCCGTTAGGTGCGCTTACATGTCCGACCTTCCACCCTTGCCGGCGCTGCGCAGCTTCGAAGCCGTGGCCCGGCTCGGCAGCGTGACCCGCGCAGCCCGCGAACTGCACGTCACCCACTCGGCCGTCAGCCAGCAATTGCGCCAATTGGAGGATGCCCTCGGCGTCGCACTGCTGGTGCGCGAAGGGCGGGGCCTCCGGGTCAGCGAGGCCGGGCGCCTGTATGCCTTGCAGATCCGCCGCACCCTGGTGGAGATGGCCGAGGCGACCCGCCGCGTGAAGGCGCCGCCCCAGGCCGGGACCGTCACGGTCGCCGTGCTGCCGTCGTTCGGCCGGGCCTGGCTGGTGCCGCGCCTGCCGGACTTCCAGCGGCGTCACCCCGGCATCCACCTGCGCTTGCTGGCATCCCTGGAGGTGGTCCACCTCGGCGACAGCGCGGCGGACCTGGGCATCCGCATGGGCGATGGCCAGTGGGACGGCGTGGAGGCGCGCCTGCTGCTGCACGACGAGTGGGTGCCGGTGGCCGCGCCCTTCTTCAATGGCGGGCTATTGCCCCAGGAGCCCGACGCGATCGTCGCGGGCGCCTCGCTGTTCTGCAGCGAATCCTGGCAGGCCTGGTGCCAGCAGGCCGGGGTGGCACCGCCCGCCCGCAGCGGCCTGGAGTGCAACGACTCCAACCTGGTGCTGGAGGCGGCGCGGCTGGGGCAGGGCGTTGCGCTCGAACGACGCAGCCTGGTGCAGGACGCCATCGTCCGGGGCGAACTGGTCCAGCTCGGCAGCGTAACGGCGCCTTATCCCTTCCCCTACTGGCTGGTGTGGCCCCGGCAACGCCCCTTGTCGGCGCTGGCGCAGGCCTTCGTCACCTGGCTGCAGGCGCAGGCGGTCGACGGGGCGGCTTGACGCCTGCCGTTGGTCCATCCGGCTGGAAATGGCCCTGCGATGCGGGAATAATGCCGCCCCCTTTTTATTAGGAGAATCAAATGGTTATCCATTTCCTGAGCGGAGAGGGCCAGGGTGCCTGCGGCCGCAGCGATGCCAACCTGAACGCCTCCAACCAGCCGGCCGAGGTCACCTGCAAGACCTGTCGCCGGACCAACGCCTTCACCCAGGCTGAACAGGGCGCCGCGCCCCAGGCCACAGCCGCCCAGGCGCGTGTCACGCCGCCGCGCAGCGAGCCTGTTGCCCGCAAGAGCCCCCAGCAGGCCGCCACCCAGGGCAGCGCCTGGCAGAGCTGGCAGGCCCGCCTGAGCCAGACCCCCGGCAAGCAGCGCCTGCCGCGCTCCCGCCACCGCGCCCAGGCATTCGTCTAGCATGTTCACCCGTCCCAGCCTCATTCGTGTTGAGGGTGGGGACACCGGTGACTCTGCGATGAAAAGGAGCGCTCCACCCGTCGCAGCCCAGGCAGCGACGGGGTCCCCAAACTAAAGATTGGCTTTACCTGAGAGGGATTTTTGCTCTTACTGAGCGCTGCGCCGGGCACTGCCTGGGCCGGCGCGGATGCCGGTTTTAGAGCGGTTTCGCCCACGTCCTGCGGGCGCGGCGCACAGTACGGAACGGCGGAAACATGGACATGTTGCACAACAATAACGAGCGGCTCATCCGCCTGCGGGACATCGACAAGCGTTACCACCACGCCGGCCAGGAGCTGAGCATCCTGCGCGGTGTCTCCCTTGAGGTGGCGCGTGGCGAGAGCTGCGCCATCCTCGGCAGCTCCGGGTCGGGCAAGAGCACCCTGCTCAACGTCCTCGGCCTGCTCGACCGGCCCAGCGCCGGCGACTACCACCTGGCCGGGCAGGACGTGCTGCGGGCCACGCCGGATCAGCTGGCGGCCCTGCGCAATCGCCTGATCGGCTTCGTCTTCCAGAGTTTCAACCTGCTGCCGCGCCTGAGCGCGCTGGACAACGTGGCGCTGCCCCTGGGCTACCGAGGCGTGCCCCTGGGCGAGTCCCGCGAGCGGGCGCGGGCGGTGCTGGAGCAGGTCGGCCTGGCGCAGCGCTCGGCCCATCGCCCGGCCGACCTGTCCGGCGGCCAGCGGCAGCGGGTGGCCATCGCCCGGGCGCTGGTGGGCGAGCCCTCGCTGATCCTGGCCGACGAGCCCACCGGCAACCTGGATACGGCCACCGCCGAGGACATCATGGCGCTGTTGCTCGCGCTCAACCGCGACCAGGGCGTGACCCTGGTGATCGTCACCCACGACCCCGGCATCGCCGAGCGCCTGGACCGCCAGGTGCGGGTGGTGCAGGGCCGCGTCAGCGAGGCGTTGCCGGCATGAGCGCCCACACCGGGTTCGCCTCGCCCTCCCTGGGCCAGTTGCTGCACGAGGCCATCGGCAGCCTGCGCAACCTGGGGCGGCGTTCCCTGCTGGCGCTGCTGGGCATCGTCATGGGCAGTTGCTCGGTGATCGCGCTGCTCAACATCGGCAGCAACGCGGCCGACCAGGCCATGAGCGTGTTCAAGGAGATGGGCACCGAGACGGTGGTGGTGCAACTGCCCTCCGGTGCGAGGGGGCAGGACGGACTGCCGCTGCGCCTCGACGTGGAGGCCTTGCGCCAAGCCGTGCCCGAGGTCGCCACCGCCAGCCCGGTGGTGCTCTACAGCGCGCCGGTGGTGTTCCACGGGCGCAGCACCAACCTCGCGCTGGTGGGGGCCGGCGATGCGCTGGCGGATACCGCCGGGCTGCGCCTGGCGGAAGGGCGCACTCTGTCCGCCTTCGACCGGCGCGAAGCCTTCGTGGTGGTCGGCAGTCGCGCCGCCCAGGTGCTGGGGGAGCCGGATGACCCGCTGCGGGTCGGCGACTGGCTGCGCATCGGCCACTACCAGTTCCAGGTGATCGGCCGGCTGCGGGCCCAGGGGGAGGGCGGGATCATCCCCTTCACAAGCAACGATTCGCTGTTCCTCACCGAAAGCGGGATGGCCCGGGTGAATGCCGACCCGCGCCTCGGTGCACTGCTGGCCCGGGTGGCGCCCGGCCAGGCCGTTGCGCCAGTGGGCGAGCGGGTAGCGGCCTGGGTCAACGACCGCATCGCCGGGGAGGAGAAAGGCGCCCTGCAGGTGGCCGAGCAGATGATCGAGGCCATGCAGCAACAGACCCGTACCTTTACCTACCTGCTGGGCGGGCTGGGGGCGATCTCCCTGGCTGGCGGCGGGGTGGGGGTCATGAATGTGATGCTGATGAACGTCAGCGAGCGCCGCCGGGAGATCGGGGTACGCGTGGCCCTGGGGGCGCGGCAGCGGGWCATCCGCAACCTGTTCCTGTTGGAAGCGGTGACGCTGACCGCTGCCGGTGCGCTGTCCGGTGCACTGCTGGGCATCGCCGCCGCCTGGGGTTACGCCTGGCTATCCGGCTGGGCCTTCAGCCTGGCGGCCTCGGCGCTGCCGCTGGGGATGGGCAGCACGCTGCTGGTGGGGCTGTTCTTCGGCCTCTATCCGGCGGTGTCCGCTTCGCGCCTGCAGCCGGTCGAGGCCCTGCGCGATGCGTAAGGCCCTGCTGGCGTCGCTCCTGGCCATGGCGTTGCCTGCCTTGGGAGCGCCATGGAGCGAGCGGCTCTCGCCCTCCGCACCGAGCATGGCGGGGGAGAGCCGCAGCGTACTGCTGAGCGAGCAGGAGGCCGACCTCAGCCTGCTGGATGCCGTGGCCCTGGGCCTGCGCAACAACCGCAGCATCCAGAGCAGCTACCTGCGGCGCATCGCGCAGAAGTTCGACCTGCGGGTGGCGGAGGATGCCTTCTCGCCCAAGCTCTACATCAGTGGCACCTACCGGGCCAACCGCAACCACCAGGACCGCTACCGCGACGGGCGCATCGGGCCCACCGCCGTGGTGCTCGGCGAGTACGGTACCCAGGTCGCCCTGAGCTGGAGCCATGGCTACAACGAGGCCGACGTGGCCGGTCGGCGGCGCAACGATGGCGTCGACCTGACGCTTATCCAGCCGCTGCTGCGCAACGCCGGGCGCGAGGTGAACCGGGCGCCGGTGCGCATCGCCCAGCTCGCCGAGCAGGCCAATCGACTGGCGCTGAAGTCCAGCGTCTCGCAGACCATCACCGCCATCATCAGCGCCTACCGCAACCTGCTGCGGGCCCAGGAGCAGCTGCGTATCGCCCGTGCCGCGCTGGAGCGCACCCGCGAGCTGGTCAAGGTCAACCGTTCGATGATCGAGGCCGGGCGCATGGCCGAATTCGAGATCGTGCAGACCGAAGCCGACCTGGCCACCCAGGAGCTGGGCGTGGAGGAGGCCGCCAACCAGGTGGACACCTCGCGCCTGGAGCTGTTGCGCCTGCTGGCCCTGGACCTGTCCTCGCGTGTCCGCGCCAGCGACGAGCTGGGGGCCGAGCCGATGGAGGTGAACCGCGAACAGGCCTTGCGCCTGGCCGAGCAGCAGCAGCCGGATTACCTGCGCCAGCTGATCGCCCAGGAGCAGGCCGACCTCAACCTGGTGATCGCCGAGAACCAACGCTTGTGGGATGTGTCACTGGAGGTGGGGGGCAGCCAGCGCCAGGATCGCTACAGCTACCCCACCGCCAGCGGCTCCGACCGCTCCTGGGACAGCTACGCCGGCATCCGTGTGGACATCCCCATCGGCGACCTGTCGCGGCGCCAGGCGGAGGTGCAGGCGCGGGTCAACGTCGAGGACCAGGCCCTGCAGGTGGCCGATGCGCGGCAACTGCTGGAGCGCAACGTCACCGACGTGGTGCGCGACGTGGGCACCCGCTGGCGCCAGCTGGAGATCGCCAACCGCGCCCTGGCCCTGTCCCAGCGCAAACTGGAGATCGAGCGGGAGAAGCTGGCCGCCGGGCGATCCAGCAACTTCCAGGTGCTCAGTTTCGAGAATGACCTGCGCAATGCGGAAAATGCCCGCCTCAGCGCGATGCTGGCCTACCTGGAGGCGCAGACGCGCCTGGACCTGACCCTGGGCCTCACACTCGACCGATGGGACATTTCGCTCAATGACTACTGACCGTCGCGCCCTCATCCGCCGTGGGCTGTTCCTGATCCTGCCGCTGCTGCTGGTGGCCGGCCTGGCCTGGGGCCTGCGTGACGCCCCGGCGCGGGAGCCGGCAGGGCGCCAATGGGTAACGGTGCAGCCCGAGCCGCTGGAGCAGAGCGTGGGCCTGGTGGGGCGCATCGAGGCCGAGCGTACCTGGGTGCTGACTGCGCCCTTCGCCGGGCGGGTGGCCGAGCTGCCCGTGGCGCTCGGACAGCGGGTGAAGAGCGGCCAGTTGCTGCTGCGCATGGACACCGGCGAGACCGAGGTGCAGCAGCGTGAAGCCCTGGCCAGCCTGCTGCGTGCCCGGCGCACCCTGCAGGAGCTGGAGGACTGGGACAGCGGCGAGGAGATGACCCGCGCCCGGCGCACCCTGCGCAGTGCCGAACTGGCCCTGGCCAGCAGCGAGAAGAAGCTGGCCCAGACCCGCGCCTTGTATGAGCGCGGCATCATCCCGCGCAACGAGCTGGAAGACCTGGAACAGCAGGCCCGCCTCCAGCGCCTCGACCGTGAGGCCGCCGAGCGCGACCTGGCCCGCTCGCGCAACCGGGGCAGCGGTGAGTACCTGCAGATCGCCCGGATGGAGCTGACCAACGCCGAAGCGCGCCACAGGGCCCAGCAGGCCTTGCTGGAAGCCCGGGAAGTACGCGCACCCTTCGCCGGCATCCTGGTCGCGCCGCCGGGCAGCGGCACCCCCGAGGACGCCACCCGAGGTCCGGTCCAAGCCGGTGCCACGGTGACCCAGGGAGCGCCGTTGTTCGGCGTGGCCGGTATCGAGCGGCTGCGCATCGTCGCGCGGGTCTCGGAGCTGGACGTGAACCAGTTGCGGGAAGGCTTGCCGGTGCGGGTGGAGGGCGACGGCTTCGAGGGCGAGGCGCTGCAGGGCACGGTCAGCGTGGTCGGTGGGCAGGCCCTGGCGGGAAACGGGCAGGGCGGGGCCCAGTTCGAGGTGGTGGTGGCCGTCGCCGATCTCGACGAGGATCAACTGGCACGCGTGCGCCTGGGTATGAGTGCGCGCTTGTCGATCCAGGTCTACAGCAACCCGTCGGCCCTGGTGCTACCGCCCCGTGCCCTGCGCAACGAGGACGGGCGCTGGTGGGTGGACTACCGCGCCACCCCCGAGGCCGCCGTGCATCGCCTGCAGGTGCGCCCTGGGCGGGCCACCCGCGGCGGCATCGAAGTCTTCGACCTGCAACCCGGCCAGGTGGCGCTGGACGGCTGAGCCACAGCTGTCCGTAGCTGCCCGTAGCTGCCCGTAGCTGCCCGTAGCCCGGGCTTCAGCCCGGGACAGAGCGCCGCCCCTCCAACGTTCGGCTCGAACCGCAGCCTGTATCGCACCCCCTGCAGCTCGGCAGACGAGAAAGATCGCCCAATAAAGGCGGCATAAGCCCACTTTTACCTTCCTGTTCCCGCCCGTCTCGCTGCCAATCCCCTCTCGACGCATTGCCAATCCGCCGTCGGTGTCCATCTTCCAACCACCCGTTCGTGCGCCATTCTGGTGCGGTGTCCCCAATGGAAACACGCCCCCAGCCCAGACCTGACGGGGCGGTCAGCGCGTGCTCGGGAGAAAGTGTGTAGGAAGTTCCCGTCCGCACCGCTTCGCTGGGGCGCTCTAGGTCGAGGGGGACCCATCTTTTGCTAGGTATGAATCGCAGTTCACCAACCTAATCTCAGTTCTGGCGCAACGACCTGGCAATGCCCCACACGAGTTGGGGTGTAACGCCTACGGAAAGACGCCAACAGCAACGAACCCTGGCGAATCGGTAACCACGATCGCTACGCATTGGAACGCAGCAGGGAGGTGGCAACGGATGCTCCACGTCTTCGCCCACTTGGGCCACGCACCTATCACCCGCCGGGAATCTGCCGCCCGGCTCTTTCGCGACGAAGCTTGGCCAACTGCCGGCTTCGTCGTGCTCGCACCGCCTGCGAGGCGGTATCGGCAGCACCCTGTCCAGGGCCTCGGGGCCCGGATCAATCGACAGCAGTGAACGATGGCCGCCCGACTCCGGGCGGCACGGTCAGCGCCTCGCCGGGGCGTGTGAAGGACGACAAGCGCAGCCAGGGATCGCTGCATTCTCGAGAGCCGACCTTTGCATTCACCGACGGGCCTGTGGAGCCTGGAGCGGGCAGTGTGCCGCCGTGATGGACCCGAATACCCAGCCAGCAGCTGCGGGTCGACCACGGAAGGGTTCGCACCAGGTTTGAAAAGCGGTCATGGGATCAACAGGAAGGTCTGAGTGGTTCATTCCCAGGTGACCAAAACAACCATGCTTTGCTTATCAACCAAGGAACGAAAAACAATGAAAATGTCCAAAATCTCCGTTGCTACCGCTGCCCTGGCCCTCTGCATGGGCGCTTCCTCTGCCATGGCAGTGACCATCACCCCGACCAACACGCCGTTCTCCGCCAAGGGCATTTCGGTGGTGAAACCGAAGTTTCTTAACCCGGTCACCTGCAACGTGGAATTCATCGGCACCACCAACAACAACAACACCGCCACCATCACCGCGGTGAACATCACTGGAGGTGGTGCCTGCGCTGTGGCTGGTACTTCCGGGCTGCCCTGGACCCTGACCGCCACCAGCACCACCACCGGCACCGTCAGCGGCGTCAAGTTCACTGTGGCTGGCGTGAATTGCAGTTCCTCGCCGGTGACCGTGAGCGGTGCCTGGAGCAACGCCACCAACACCCTGACCCTGACTCCGAACCAGCAGGTCGGTAACTGCACCATCCAGAGCCTGTCGGTAAGCCCGAACCCGGCCTTCACCGTCCTGCCCTGATGGCACCGGCCCTTCCCCAGGTGGGAAGGGCCGTTTCCAGCGATCCAACCCCCATAACAATTGCGCGTACCCCGTACGCCCCGAGGCGATGCCCCGAACGAACGCCGGCCGGTGAGCGGTTGTACGTCGAGTGACTCGGAAGTCCGCCATCGGATGCACCAGCGCACAACAATAAGAACCAAGGAGTTGTCATGAAGCCGTTTATCCCGTCATCCCAACGTAACGTCCCCGTCCTACGTCGCTCGCTGCTCAGCCTCGCCGTGGTCGGCGCCCTGCTCGGCGTCCAGCAGGCCGAGGCCGGTGCCTTCGCCGTGCCCACCTACGGCACCCCCGGTTGGGGCCGTGCCTTTGCCGGTGGTTCCCTGTGGCACAACGACCCGGCAGCCGCTTACAACAACCCTGCTGCGATGGCTTTTATTGAGCGGCCGGTTGGGCAGATTTCGGCGATCTACGCCGACATCGATTTGAAATTCAAGGGGGAAGCCTACGATTACAAGGGTCGCCCTCGTAATGAAGTCGTCGACGCTAATACCGGCGAGACCCGCGAGCTAGGGGATGGCGGTAATGGTGGCTTCAGCAAGTGGCTGCCCACCCAGTTCCTGGTGATTCCTCTTGGGGACCGCTTTGCATTTGGCTTGTCCCAGGTTGCGCCCATGGGGATGCGCAGCACGTGGGACAACACCTTCAAAGGCAAGGACTTTGCCCTCGATACCAAGATCGAGACTGCCGCGCTGGCTGGCTCGTTGTCTTTCAAGATCGATGATCAGTGGGCAGTAGGTGGTGGTGTGGTAATCCAGCGCACCCAGGGCTTTGTCAGCCAGAACGTCGACCTGTTGGCTGCGGCGTCAGCCGCACCGGGATCCATTTTCGAACCCTTGGATCTTCCTGTCGGTATGACACGGGCCAAGATGCGGGTGAAAGTGGACAACGTATCGCCGGGCTGGTTTGCCAGCGTTGCTTGGAAACCGACCGCTCAGGACACCTTGGGTCTGGCGTATCACGCACGTATCAAGAATGAGCTGGAAGGGGACTATAACTGGCATTTTTCCGATGCTGACGGTTTGAGCTTCCTGACATCCAAAGACTTGATGAATCCGACCGCTTTGGGAGCGGTTTATCCCGGGCTGGTGCTTAACCCCGATGGCGCCAAGGCCAAGTCCCGCATGGACATCCCGGCCATGGCGGTCCTTGACTGGGTCCACGACTTTAACGACAGCTTCAGCCTGGGTGCCAGCGTCACCTGGACCGAGTGGTCTTCCTTCAAGTCCCTCAAGCTCACTTCCAACGGCAACCTGATCGTCGACATTCCCTACAACTACAAGGACACCTGGATGTACTCGCTGGGCGGTGACTACCGCTTCAACGACCAGTTGACCCTGCGGGCGGGCGTGGCGCTGGACCAGACGCCGACCCGCAACTCCACCCGCGATGCGCGCATCCCGGATGGCGACCGGACCTTCGTGTCCCTCGGCGGCAGCTACCGCTTCGGCTTCGACCCGAACCTCAGCGTGGACATGGCGTACTCCCGCCAGTTCGTCGACGAGGGCCGCCTGCGCACCGTCAACCAGCCGCGCCTCGGAGGCGGCAGCATCGACGGCAAGGTCGACGCCAAGGGCCAGGTCTTCAGCGTTTCGGCCACCTACCTGTTCTAAGTCGCGGTCCCCCCGCGTCATACCCCTCACGGCCCGGTTCCCGGGGCATCGGGCCGATCCGGAACAGTAAGTGGACGTTTGGGCAGGCCGATCACCCGTGTCCTCACCACGGGTGGGCCTGCCTTTTTTTACGTTCCGGGCTTCCCATGCTGCAGCCGAAACCCGGCGGGGACGGATCCTCGCCTTCAGGGACGCTGCGGGTGCACCGACTGGCCGAACTGATTGCCCATGCGCACCGACGTCGCCGCTGGCGTGGCCAGGCCCATCTGGCCGGGCGCGCTGCGCTCCAGGGGTGAGCGCTGCATCGCGGCATTACGCCGGGCGGCCTCTTCGCCTTCGGGGTTGGCCAACCTTTCGGTCAGGCATTCGTAGGACAGCGCCTTGTAGCCATTGACTTCCACCTCCACGCAGCCGCCGTTGCGCGGGGCGTCGTCGGCCAGGGCCGGGACGGCGACCAGCAGGGCCAGGGTGCAGAACAGGGTACGCATGTGAACCTCCGGGAAAGGGGTATGGCAGCGACTCTACGCAAATCCCCGGGCTGTGCCAGCGATGGTTTTCTTGCAGGTTCCATCACACAAATGACATGAACGGCCGTCAGCATGACCCGCTAATCGGGACGACAGTGCCCGGACGTTCAGCGTGGGTCGTTCACCCTATGTCTAACCGGGTCATGGCCGGGTTTTGCCTGCTGGCGGCGTGCTGGATGCTGGTGGCCAGCACCCTGTGCCGGGCCGAGGCGCCGGAGCGCCAGGTGGACTTCGACATCCCGGCCCAGCCGTTGGCGGCGGCGCTGGATCGCTATGGCACCGCCACCGGCCTGGCCGTGCTGGTCGACCGGGAGCTGACACGGGGGCGTCGTTCGGCGCCGCTGAGGGGCCGCTATGGCCTTCGCCAGGGATTGGAGCGGCTGCTGGCCGGCACCGGGCTGATGGCACTGCACGCCGGGAACGAGGGGTTCACCCTGGCGCCGGCCCGCCTGGCGTCGACGGCTGCGTCACGCACGGCCCAGGCCCCGCGCGGCGTGGGCAGCTTCGCCCGGGTGCTGCAGACGGCCCTGGGCCGGGCACTGTGCACCGAGCCGCTGACCCGGCCCGGCCACTACCGCGCTGCGCTGCAGCTGTGGATCGGCCGGGGCGGGCGGGTCGAGCACAGCCGCCTGCTGGCCAGCACGGGTGACCTGATGCGAGATGCGGCGCTGGTGGAGCGCCTGAGGGACATGAGGACAGACAGGGCGCCGCCCTCGTCGCTGCCGCAGCCGATCACGGTGCTGGTGGTGCCGGAGTCGGCCGCCGGCATGGAGTGCGATACGTGGATGAACGCGGCGGGAACATGAACGACAAGACCCCCGGCCGGCTGCTGCGGGTCTTCCTGGCCTCGTACGAGCAGTTCCGGGTGCGCCTGCGTCGCCGCCTGGGGTCCGACGACCTGGCTGGCGACGTGCTCCACGAGACCTACCTGCGGGTCGGGCGCATGGACGAGCCCGAGGACCTGCAGCGGCCCGACGCCTACCTCTACCGCATGGCGCTCAACGTGGCGGCCGACCGCCGCGCCCAGGACGCGCGACTGCTGACCGGCGCCGAGGTGCAAGTGCTGCTGGAAAGCGTCGAAGAGCCCCGCGACCCGGCAGCGATCGTCGGCGGCCAGGTGGAAATCCTCGCCCTGGTCGAGGCGCTGGCCGAACTCAGCCCGCGCCGCCGGCAGATCCTGGTGGCCTCGCGCATGGAGGAGGTCCCGCACCAGGAGCTGGCCCGGCGCTTCAACATCTCCACCCGCACGGTGGAGAAGGAACTGAAGGCCGCCCTGGCGCATTGCGCCGGCCGGCTGGAAAGAAAAGTGGTGCAGCGGTTCGGTCCCGGCGCCGGAAAACAGTCCTAGGAACAGGCACACGCCGAATCGATCCCCCAACCCGAGTCCCCGCGCTTGAACGACGACCTCCAGCCCCTGACCGACCCCGACGGCCGCCACCCCCTGCGGGACGAAGCCCATGCCTGGTTGCTGCGCCTCACCTCGGGCGAAGCCACCGGTCGGGATGCCGAGGCCTTTCGCCAGTGGTGCGCGCGCAGCACCGCTCATGCAGCTGCGTTCCGCCAGGTCCATGGCCTGTGGCAGGCCCTGGGGCCGGCGGCCGAGCGCCTGGCCTCGCCAGCCGCGCCGGTGATTCCGCTGCCACCCCGCCGCATTGGTCGACGCGCTTTCCTCGGGGGCGCCATCGCGGCCTCGGTGGCGCTGGTCATGCTGCGGCCTGCCTTGCACGACCGGGGTGACTACAGCACCGCCGTGGGTGAGCAGCGCCGCATCGAAGCGGGCGAGGGGCTGGTGCTGGAACTGAACACCGACACCCGCATCAAGCGGCAGGCGACGGGTGCCGGCCGGGTGAACCTGGAAGTGCTCGAAGGCGAAGTGGACGTACTGGCCCGCGTGCCGGTGCGGATCCTCGCTGCCGGCGGCACGGTGGACGCCCAGGGCGCGCGCTTCAACCTGCGCGCGCGGGAAGGGCAGGTGTGCGTCACCTGCCTGGCAGGCAACCTCTCACTGGTGCTGCAGGGCCATGCCCTGGTGCTCCCGGCGGGGCGCCAGCTGCGTTATGACCCGCAGCAGCGGGGCGAGCCGCAGCCCTTCGACGCGGAGCAGGTCACCGCCTGGCGACGGCAGATGCTGGTGTTCGACGACACCCCGCTGGCCGAGGTGATCGACGAGATCAACCGCTACCGCCCCGGGATGATCCTGCTGCTCAATGCCCAGCTCGGCCAGCGCCGGGTGCAGGCCCGCTTCCGCCTCGATCAGTTGGTCCAGGTGGCGGGGTTGATCCGCGATGCCTACGGCGCCCGGGTGGCCGAGCTGCCGGGTGGGGTGTTGCTGGTCGGCTAGCGCTTCAGCGTGGCGTGAGCAGTGCCTTGATGTGCCCGTCCAGTTGCTTCTGCTGGCTGATCCGCTGGTCGGCCTCACGAAGGATGGCGACGGCAGCGGCTGTGGCCTCCGGGTGGTGGCGCAGCGACAGGCAGGTCACGTCCATCCAGATGCAGTCGCCATCGGCCTTGCGCACCTGGACGTAGCCGACTTTTTTCGTGCGAGGTCTCCCAGCAGGCATGCACTGCCGGCCATCTCCTCGGGTGAGGCCAGCAGCAGGCTGCAGTGGCGACCGAGCACCTCGTCCGGCCCATAGCCCAGCAACTCCAGCAGGGGTGGGTTGGCAGAAGCGATCAGACCGTTGGCCTGGGTGTAGAGCAACGGCAGTTGCAGGCGCAGGGCGTCTGCCAACTGGGTGTCCGGTGGGGTGGCTGGTTTGTTCGGGTCGTCCACGTCGTTCTCCCCTCGGGTTGCAGGGCACCTGGGCCCGGTTCAACGGGCCTGCAGGGTGCTGGTGAAGCGCTGGATGGTGTCGACCACCCGCTGGGCGCCGTCCTGGATGCTCTGGATGGCTCGGCCTGCTTCGTGGGCCAGCTGCACGCCCTGGTCCACCTTGTCGCAGCTCTCGCGCATGCTGCTGACGGCCTCCTGGGCCAGCTCATGGTTGCGCTTGACCACTTCGACGATCTCCTCGGTGGCCCGTGCGGTGCGGGCCGCGAGATTGCGCACCTCGTCGGCCACCACCGCGAAGCCCCGGCCTTGTTCGCCGGCGCGCGCTGCTTCGATGGCCGCGTTGAGGGCCAGCAGGTTGGTCTGGTCGGCAATGCCACGGATGGACTGCACGATGCTGTTGATCACGTCCGACTGCTGGCTCACCGCGCCGATGCGTTCGGCGGCATGGTTCAGCTCGCCGGCGATGCCCTGGACCAGCGCCACGGTACGGTTCACCACCTCCGCACCGCCCTGGGCCTCGGCATCGGTCTGTCGCGCGGTGTCGTACGCCACATGGGCAGCTTCTGATTCGGCTTGCTGCTCCAGCACCTCGGCGGTGATGTCGGAGGCGAACTTGACGATCTTGTACAGCTTGCCCCGGGTGTCGAAGACCGGGTTGTAGCTGGCCTCCAGCCAGATGACTCCACCGTGGCGATTGCGCCGCTCGAAGCGACCGCTGACGTACTCCCCCCGGTTCAACCGCTGCCAGAACTGCTGGTAGGCCGGACTGCCGGACTCTTCATGGGAGCAGAAAATCCGATGGTGCTGGCCGACCACCTCCTGTTTGCGGTAGCCGGTAACGGCGAGGAAGTTTTCGTTGGCGGCGACCACCTCGCCAGCCGGGTTGAACTCGATGACCGCCATGGAGCGGTTGATGGCGTTGATGATCGCGTCCTCCTCGTGTTCATGCAGGAGGTTGGCGCTGATGTCGGTGGCCAGCTTGATCACCTTGGTGACCCGCCCTGTGGCGTCGCGCACCGGGTTGTAGGTGGCCTCCAGCCACACATCGCGCCCTTGCTTGTCCAGCCGCAGGAAGCGTTCGCGGATGAACTCGCCCTGGGCCAACCGTTCCCAGAAGCGCCGGTATTCGACGCTGTTAGCCAGTTCCGGCTCGCAGAACATGCGGTGGTGCCGGCCGACGATCTCGTCCAGGCGGTAGCCCATGGTGCGCAGGAAGTTGTCGTTGGCCTTGACGATGGTGCCGTCGGGCAGGAACTCGATGATGGCCTGGGAGCGGTCCAGCGCCTCGCGCAGGGCGGTGGCTTCAGCCAGGTCATCCTGGCACTGGGCAAGTTCGTTCTTGATGGCTGCACTGAACAGGATCATCTCGCTTCGCTCCAAGGTGGCGTCGGGTGTGCGGGTTCTAAACGCACGCCCGGATTCAAAAGGGCCCACCGGCACCGGCGACGGAGTGGGGAAGTCGCCGACGACGTGTCGATGGGCCGCGAACTCAGGGGCGGTCGCCCCTCAGGATGTAGGCCGGGATCTGCTCCAGGGGGATTTCCCGGTGCACCGCGTCCAGCTTGCGGGCTTCCTTGGGCATGCCGTAGACCACGCAGGTGGCTTCGTCCTGCCCGAGGGTGTAGGCCCCGGCCTCGTACATCTCCCGCAGCCCGCGGGCACCGTCGTCGCCCATGCCGGTCATGATGATGCCGGTGGCGTTGGCCCCCGCCGCGCGGGCGGCAGAGCGGAACAGCACGTCCACCGAAGGCTTGTGCCGGGACACCGGCGGGCCGTCGACGATGTCCACCACGTATTGCGCACCGTTGCGCTTGAGCAGCATGTGGCGGCCACCGGGGGCGATCAGCGCACGGCCCGGAATCACCCGGTCGCCGTGGCGCGCCTCGCGCACCTCGATCTGGCACAGGGCGTCCAGTCTCGCGGCGAAGGCCGCGGTGAACTTCTCCGGCATGTGCTGGACGATGACGATGCCCGGGCAGACCCGGGGCAGGGCGGTGAGCACCTGCTCCAGGGCCTGGGTGCCGCCGGTGGAGGTGCCCAGGGCGACGATGCGTTCGGTGGTGCGGGTCATGGCGGCTGGCCCGCCAGACGGCAGGATGGCGTCGGCGGTGAGCTTGGGCGCCAGGGCGGGTGCAGGGGCCGATGCGCTGCCGGGCATGCGCTTGAGGCGGGCCTGCGATGCAGCCTTGATGGCGCTCACCAGCTCTTCGGTGGCCTCGACGAGGAACTGGCGCAGGTTGCCCTGGGGCTTTGTGACGATGGCCACGGCACCGGCGGCCAGGGCCTCCATGGTGGTGGCCGCGCCTTTCTCGGTCAGGGTCGAGCAGATCACCACCGGTGTGGGGTGCTCGGCCATCAGCTTTTTCAGGAAGGAGATGCCGTCCATGCGCGGCATCTCCACGTCCAGCACGATCACGTCCGGCCAGTTGCGGTTCATCCGCTCCAGGGCGAACAGCGGGTCAGCGGCTGCGCCGATCACCTCGATGCCACTGTGGCCGGACAGGCTGCCGGTCAGTACCTGTCTCACGACTGCGGAGTCGTCGACGATCATCACCTTGATCTTGTTCATGGCGAGCAGGCCTCGTAGCGCCGACTGGCAAGTTGTTGCGGGTTGGGGTGGCGGAGCGCGATGTTGCCGCTCCACACGTCGAAGATCAGGTTGCGGTAGCCCTCGCCGCCCACATGGCGGGCGTGGCAGGTGAGGCCATGGGCGGCCAGCAGGGCCAGGCCGGCCTCGATGTTCTGCTGGCCGATGTGCCGGCGCTCGCGGGCGCCGAGCATGTTGCCGCCGCCGAACAGGCTGATGCGGTAGTCCGTGGCGCGGGTGCCGCTGTTGCGGATCTCCTGCAGCAGCTGGTGCAGGGCGGCATCGGCGTAGCGCCCGTCCGGTTCCACCCCGGGGTGGCGGCAGGCCGGCAGCATGTAGTGGCACATGCCCCCCAGGAGCGCCTCGCGGTGCCAGAGCACGATGGAGACGCAGGAGCCCAGCAGCGTGCGCAGGCGGGTGTAGCGGTCGCCGAAGTACAACTCGCCCGGTTGCAGGAACACCTCGATGACGCCCTTGGGCTTACGCATGGGGCCTCCGGTAGATCGAAGGGCGTACGGATTGCAGCTCTTCGCTGATGCCGTTGAGGCTTTCCGAATGGCTGACCAGGAAGTACCCCCCCGGGCGCAGGCGTGCGCACAGCCGTTGCACCACCTGGCGCTTGGTGTCGGCGTCGAAGTAGATCATCACGTTGCGCAGGAAGATCACGTCGAACACGCCCACGTCCGGCAGCGTGTTGTTGAGGTTGATCTGGCGGAACTGCACACGGCGCTTGAGGGCCGGGTCCAGGGTGAACAGCCCCTCGTTGCTGCCGGTGCCCCGCAGGCAGAAGCGCTGGCGCAGGTTGCCGGGGATGCCTTCGGCGTCCTCCAGCGGGTAGAGGCCGGCCCGGGCCTTGTCGAGGATGCGCGTGCTGATGTCCGAGGCGAGGATCTCCCAGGGGCGGCTTGCAACGGCATCGGCCAGCAGCAGGGCCAGGGTGTAGGGCTCCTCGCCGCTGGAGCAGGCAGCGCTCCAGATGCGCAGCGGGCCGCTGCCGCTGCGCAGCTCGGTGCCCAGCTTCTCGCGCAGGAACTCGAAGTGCTTGGGCTCGCGGAAGAAGTAGGTCTCGTTGGTGGTGAGCAGGTCGACGGCAATCTGCAGCTCGCCCCTGTCCTTCATCAGCAACTGGTAGTAGTCGCCGTAGCTGCCCAGGCCGAAATGGCGCAGGCGCTTGTTCAGCCGGCCGGCGATGAGCTGGCGCTTGGCCTCCGACATGGCGATGCCGGCGATCTCGTGGATCATTCCGCGGAACTGCTGGAACTCGCGGTTGGAGAGGCTGAGATCGGTCATGGCGGGCTCCTGTTCAGGCCGACTGTTGCAGGTCACTGGCGTTGCCGACGTCGGCCAGGCGTTGCAGATCATCCAGGGACAGCGCCTGGCCGATGTTCAACAGCACCACCAGGTGGCCGTCGAGCTTGGCCATGCCGTGGATGAAGTCGGTACGGATGCGGGCACCGAAGCGGGGGGCCGGCTCAATGTCCTGGGCGGCGATCTCGATCACGGCGTTAACCGCTTCGACGACGATGCCCATCACCTGGCGCAGCTCATCACGCTCCACTTCCAGGATGACGATGCAGCTGCGGCGGCCGATGACGGTCTGACCGGCGCCGAAGCGCTGGCGCAGGTCCATGATCGGGACGACCCCACCGCGTAGGTTGATCACTCCCAGCACGCAGGACGGCATCATCGGCACCGGGGTCAGGTGGCCGTACTCGATGATCTCGCGGACGCTGCGGGTGCCGACGGCGAACACTTCGTCGGCCAGGGTGAAGGTCAGGTACTGCTGGGGCGTATCCGGCTGGGTAGCGTCGCCGGGGCGGCTGAAGAAGCTGGACATGCTTCGCTCCTGGGGGCACCGGTGGGTGCCCCGGTCACGGTATCGAGAGGTCGGTTCAGTGCTGGAAGCGGACGAATCCAGCCGGTACCGCGTCGTCGAAGTCACTGTCGCTTTCGTCAACGACCGGGCGGGAGACCTTGCGCGCCGCACTCGCCTTGCCCTTGGCGCCGACATCACGGCCGCCCTTGCCACCGTTGTTGACCTTGAAGAAGTCCATCAGCTGTTGCAGCTGCTCGGCCTGGCCGCTCATTTCCTCGGCGGTGGCGGCCAGCTCCTCGGCGGAGGAGGCGGACTGCTGGGTGATCTCGCTGAGCTGGCTCATTGCGGTGTTGATCTGGCTGACGCCGGTGGTCTGCTCTTCCGAGGCGGCGGCGATCTCCTGCACCAGGTCGGAGGTCTTGGCGATGGAGGGCACCATCTGGTCCAGCAGGGTGCCGGCGCGTTCGGCCAGGGAGACGCTGCTCTTGGCCACTTCGCTGATCTCCTGGGCGGCCACCTGGCTGCGTTCGGCCAGCTTGCGCACCTCGGCGGCCACCACCGCGAAGCCCTTGCCGTGTTCACCGGCCCGTGCGGCCTCGATGGCGGCGTTGAGGGCCAGCAGGTTGGTCTGGTAGGCGATGTCGTCGACGATGCTGATCTTCTCGGCGATGGTCTTCATGGCCGACACGGTATCGCGCACGGCCTGGCCACCTTCGTTGGCCTCGCGGGCGGCCTTGCCGGCCATGCCGTCGGTGACCTTGGCGTTCTCGGTGTTCTGCGCGATGGAGGCGGACATCTGCTCCATCGAGGCACTGGTTTCTTCCACCGAAGCCGCTTGTTCCGAGGCGCCCTGGCTCATGCTCTGGGCGGTGGCGGAGATTTCCTCCGAGGCGCTGCTCAGGGAGTCGGCGTTGCTGCGTACCTCACCGATGATCTGGCCAAGCTTCTCCACCATGGTCTTGATTGCGGCGAGCATGCTGCTGGTATCGCCAGGCTTGGTGTCCACGGTGGTGGTCAGGTCGCCGGCGGCGATGCGGCTGACCACATCGGCGGCGTAGGCCGGTTCACCACCCAGTTGGCGCAGCAGGTTGCGGGTGATCAGGCCGCCTATCAGCCCGATCACGATCAGGGTGATGACGGACACGGTGATGGAGATCAGCGTGGCCTGCTGGCGAGTGGCCTCGGCGCTGAGACCCGCGTCATTGGCCATCTTCACGTTGTAGTCACGGTGCTTGTTCAGTGTGTCTCGCAGCGGATTGATGACGTTCAGGGTGAGGTGGATCATCCCGTCACGGGCTTGCTCGTTCTGGTTGGTACGCGACAGCACCAGGACCGCCTCGGCGCCTTGCAGGAACTCGCTGATGCCCTTGCGATCAGCGTCCAGCAGTTGCCGGTCCTCATCATCGGCGAGCAACTTGGCGTAGTCGTCGATGGCGACCTGGATGTCATCGCGGTTGGTTTTGATGGTGGCGTCGATCTCCGCCATGGTCTTGTCGTCAGTGGTGAGGATGTGGGTGTAGACCAGTTGGACCTGGGTGTTGACCGCATTACGCAGCTTGTTCAAGGCCACGATGCTCGGGACCGAGTTGACGTTGGCGAAGTTGGCTGCGGTGTAGACCTGGTTCATCTGCTGGTAGGCGATCCCGGAGAGCAGGATGATGCCGAGCAGGGCGGACATCACCAGGAGGATCATTTTTTTGCTGATGGTCATTTTCAGGACTCCTGTGCGCGTCTGCGCAATCAGACGAGGGACAGTCGGGGGGTGTTGCGCTGGCCGGCCAGGGCGGCGATCTGGTCGACGTTCAGCACCTGCTCCATGCGCAGCAGGGTGAGAAAGCGTTCGTCCACACGGGCGAGGTCTTCGATGTATTCCGGGGGTACGCGGCTGCCGAAGGCCGGGGCCTGGCGCAGGGCGGGCGGCTCGATCTCGGCGACGGCGGTGACGGCATCCACCAGGGCGCCCATCAACTGGGCCTCCTCGCCGTCCTGCAGCTCGATGATGACGATGCAGGTGCGCGGGCCCAGTTCGGTGCTGCCGAGGCCGAAGCGCTCGGCGAGGTCGATGATCGGCACCACGGCGCCGCGCAGGTTGATCACTCCGCGCACCAGCGGCGGCATCATCGGCACCTGGGTGATGGCGTGGAATTCGAGGATCTCCCGCACGTAGCGGGTGGCGACACCGAACAGGTCACGGCCGACCCGGAAGGTCAGGTACTGGCGTTGCTCGTCGTCGACGAACTCCGGCAGGGGCAGGCTGGCGGTACTCATTGCAGGCTACTCCGTTGGCTGAGGGCGGCGCCGCTGGCGCCGGGGCGGCCAGGCTGTGCGAACTGGGCGAGCAGGCCGGGGATGTCGAGGATCAGCGCCACCGCGCCGCTGCCGAGGATGGTGAAGCCGGAGAGCGACGGGACCTGGCCGAACACCTTGCCGAGGGGCTTGATGACGGTCTGGAACTCGCCGTGGAGCTGGTCCACCACCAGGCCGGCGCGGACCCCGGCGTAGCTGACCACCACCACGTTCTCCCGGCGGGGCCGCAGGCTGGCTTCCTCGAACAGGTTGCGCAGGCGGATGAAGGGCAGCACGTCGCCGCGCAGGTCCAGTTGGTCGAGGTCGTCCAGCTCGCTGCTGGGCAGCTCGATGCATTCCTCCACCATGTCCAGGGGCACCACGTAGCTGGAGCTGCCGACGCCGATGAGGAAGCCGTCGATGATGGCCAGGGTCAGCGGCAGGCGGATGCGTACGCAGGTGCCGGCGCCCAGTTGGCTGTCCAGCTCCACCGTGCCGCGCAGGGCGGTGATGTTGCGCTTGACCACGTCCATGCCGACGCCGCGGCCGGAGAGGTTGCTGATCTGGTCGGCGGTGGAGAAGCCGGGCTCGAAGATCAGGTTGAAGGTGTCCTTGTCCGAGAGCTGCTGGCCTTCGGTGATCAGGCCGCGCTGCACGGCCTTGGCGAGGATCTTCTGCGGGTTGAGGCCGCCGCCGTCGTCGCTCACTTCGATGACGATGCCGCCGGCTTCGTGGTAGGCGTTCAGGCGCACCACGCCCTGCAGGGGCTTGCCGCTGGCGCGACGCTGCTCGGCCGGCTCGATGCCGTGGTCCATGGCGTTGCGCACCAGGTGGGTGAGGGGATCGCCGATCTTCTCCACCACCGTCTTGTCCAGCTCGGTGTCGCCACCGCTGATGTGCAGGACGATGTCCTTGCCCAGCTCCTTGGAGACGTCGCGCACCACCCGCTGGAAGCGGTTGAAGGTGGCGCCGATCTGCACCATGCGCAGGGTCAGGGCGGAGTCGCGGACTTCCTCCACCAGGCGCGAGAGGGTCTCGGCGGACTCGCTCATGTTCACCAGGCCGCAGCCCTGGGCGAGCATGCGGGTGTTGGCGCCGGCGATGATCAGCTCGCCCACCAGGTTGATCAGCTGGTCCAGCTTGCCGGCGTCGACGCGGATCAGGTTGGCCTCGCCGCTGGCGCGGGCGGTTTCCTTGAGGGCCTTGCCGACTGCGGCGGTCTCGCCCGGCTCGGCGGCGGCGGCCGGTGCCTCGGGGCTGGAAGCGGCCTGGGCGTCGTTGGCCTGCGGGGCATCGAGGCTGGCCAGTTCGGCTTCGCTGAGGGTGCCGCAACGCAGCAGGCGCTGGCGTTGGGCCTCGCCTTCATCGGTCTGCTCGGCCAGCAGTTCGGCGTAGCGGGCAAGGGGCGCGCCGGGCGGCAGGATGCGGATGCGGCCCTCTGCGCGGACGAAGTCGAAGGCGCCTTCGATCACCGCCTGGTCGGCCTCGGTTGTGAAGGCCACTTCCAGGCCCAGGTAGCAGGCTTCGGGATCGAGGGCCTCGAAGCTGGGCAGGTGGTCGAGCACCGGTTCGATGTGCAGCAGGTCGCCGAAGGTGACGAGGTAGCGCAGGAAGGACACCGGGTCCATGCCATCGCGCAGGCTGTCGGCACCGAAGCGCAGGGACAGGTGCCAGTGCTGGCTGGCGACGCCATCGCGGGGGGCGGCTGCACATTCGGAAGGCGTTTCGGCGGTGGCGGCCGGGGTGCTGTTCAGGTACTGGCTGAGGCGTTGCACCAATTCGGCTTCGTGGATGCCCATCACCTCCGGCAGCTCGGCCAGGTCGCGGCCCTCGGCGAGGTGGTTGACCAGGCCGGCCAGGTGGTCGCCCACCAGCAGCATCAGGGCGCTGAGGTCGGCGCTGAACGGCAGTTCACCGGCGCGGACGCGGTCCAGCACGCTCTCGGCCACGTGGGTGAAGGCGACGATGGAGTCGAAGCCGAACAGCCCGGATGAGCCCTTGATGGTGTGGGCGGCGCGGAAGATGGCGTTGATCAGTTCGGGGTCTTCCGGGGATTGCTCGATCTGCAGCAGGGCATCTTCCATCTGCTGCAGCAGTTCCCGGCTTTCGGCGATGAAGGTGCCGATCACGCTGTCGAGGTTCATCAGTGCAGCCCTCCGATGGGGAGCAGGTCACGCAGGCCGCTCAGTTGCAGGATCTCGGTCATGGCCGGGCTGGCCCCTTCGAGGCTGAGGTTGACGTGTTGGCGCCGAGCCTCCTGGCAGGCCGCCAGCAGCAGCTGCAGGCCGGCGCAATCCACTTCCTCGATGGCGCTGAGGTCCAGGTGCAGGGCCACGGCGCCTTGCAGGGCGTTGGCCAGCAGCAGCTTGGTGTCGGCGGCGGTGTAGATGGTCAGCGCGCTGTCCAGGGCCAGGCGGCGGCTGCCATCGGGGGATTCCAGGGTGCTCATGGCAGTCTCCCGATCACGGCAGGATCAGCTTGGAAACGGCCGTCAGCATCTGGGCCGGCTGGAAGGGCTTGACCACCCAGGCCTTGGCCCCGGCGGCCTGGCCCTCGGCTTTCTTGGCGTCGCCGGCCTCGGTGGTGAGCATGATCACGGGGGTGAACTTGTAGGCCGCCAACTGCTTGACGTTCTTCAGGAAGGTGATGCCGTCCATGTTCGGCATGTTCACGTCGCTGATGATCAGGTGGACCTTGCGGCCGTCCAGCTTGGTCAGCGCGTCCTTGCCGTCGACGCCTTCGAGCACGTCGTAGCCGGCGTTTTTCAAGGTCATGCCCACCACCTGGCGGATGGAGGCGGAGTCGTCGACGATGAGAATGGTCTTGGCCATGATCGGTCCTCAGAAGAAGGTGATGTCGGAAGCGGATTCGCTGGCGCCACTGGTGGTGCTCTGGCTGCTCTTGCGGCCTTGGTGGATGGCGTGCTGTTCGGGGGTGGTGTAGGTGCGGGAGAGCTCGTCGAGCCAGGAGCGGGCGTCCACGTGGCGGGCGTCGTCCTCCTCCAGGTGCTGGGCCAGGCGGCTGATGTCGTCACGCATGTGGCCGAGCATCTGGCTGACCCGGTCCTGGAACTGCAGGGCCACCAGCACCTCGGAGATTTCCTCGCCGACCACGGCGTTGTCGTTGCGCAGGGCGTTGCCCTGTTCCACCAGGCGGGTGGCGCCGGAGCGGAACTGGGCGATCACCTGGCGGATCACCTGGCTGGCGTTCTCCAGGGTCCCGGCGTCGCGGGTGGCGTGTTCGTTGGAGACCTGCAGGGTGCGCTCGATGGCGCCGCTGACGGTCTCGATGGTGTCGCCGATGCGCTTGCCGGTTTCCTCGGAGAGGGTGGAGAGCTTGCGCACCTCGTCGGCGACCACGGCGAAGCCGCGACCGGCTTCACCGGCGCGGGCGGCTTCGATGGCGGCGTTGAGGGCCAGCAGGTTGGTCTGCTTGGCCACGTCGCCCACTTCCTTGGCCATGGTGCGCAGCTGGGCGGTGTAGCTGTTCAGTCGCTCCACCTCCTGCAGCAGGCTCTCCTTGCTGGAGAGCGCCAGGCGCAGCTGGCTGACGATGTCTTCGAGCTCCACTTCGCTCTGGGCCAGCAGGGTGACCAGGGCATCGCTGTCGGCCTGCATGCCGCTGGAGACTGCGTCGCTGATGCGGCCGGCGAGGCGGGCGAAGCGCTCGGCGAGGGCTTCGATGGCGGTCTGGGTCTGGTGGCGGGCGGATTCGATCTGGGCCGACCAGATGGGGGCGATGCGGGTGCACAGCTCCGGCAGCCCCTGTACATGGCGCTCGGCCTCCTGGCGGGCACCTTCGGCCAGGGCCTCGTCATGGGTGCGGTGCAGGGCCTGCTGGTGGGCGCCGTCGCGCTGGGCGATGACGACCCACAGCAGCAGCGTGGGCGCCACGGCCGCCAGGGCCCAGGCCGGGGAGGGGAACTGGCTGGCCGTCCAGAACAGCACCGCGCAACCGGCACCGCAGAGGGCGATGGGCAGCCAGGGGACGCTGGAAGTGGGGTTCGGGCTCGTCACGGTCGCGCTCCTTGAGGACACGGGGCCCGCAGCGGCGATGCGTTGCGGGGTTGTGTCCAGCATGGGCGCGGGGCGTGATCGGCCCTATCGTCCTATCCCGGTGATGGCCTCGGGACATCCTGCTTTTTTGTAGGGATTTCCCGAGGGGCCGCGTGATGGCGGGCCCTCGGATGCGGCGGGGCAGACGGCCCGATCAGGCCGTCAGGCCGTGGGTCATGGCGTACTTGATGATGTCGGCGTTGCAGGTGAAGCCCATCTTCTCCATCAGCCGGGTCTTGTGGGTGCTGACGGTCTTGTTGCTGATCACCAGCTGGTCGGCGATCTGGTTGACGCTGAGGCCCTGGGCCAGCAGGCGGAGGATCTGGAACTCGCGGTCGGAAAGCTGGGCGGCCGCGTCGTCCGTGGGGCTGCTGCTGGCGAAGGCGAGCTGCTCGGCGATGCGCGGGTCCAGGTAGCGGCCGCCACCGGCCACCCGGTGGATGGCAGCCAGCAGGGTTTCCGGGTTGTGGTCCTTGGTCAGGTAGCCGCTGGCCCCGGCACGCAGGGCGCGTTGGGCGATCTGCGCCTCGTTGTGCATGCTCAGCACCAGGATCGGCAGGCGCGGGTAGCGGCCGTGCACGCGGCTGATCAGGTCCTCGCCGCTGAGCCCGGGCATGCTCATGTCCAGCAGCAGCAGGTCGAATTCGCCCGTCCGCAGCTGCTCCAGCACCTGGGCACCGTTCTCCGCTTCAGCTGCCACCTGCAGGCGGGCGTCGAACTCGATCAACTGCTTGAGGCCGCCGCGCATGATGGCGTGGTCGTCGGCAATGAGGATGCGGGTCATGGGGACTCCGTAGGCTCGTTGACGGGGAAGGTGGCCTGCACCGTGGTGCCCTGGCCCGGGTGGCTGAAGATCACCACCTCGCCGCCCAGGCTGGTGCCGCGCTCGCGCATGCCGGCCAGGCCCAGGGAGCGTTTGCCGACCTTGGTCGGGTCGAAGCCGTGGCCGTTGTCGGTGATGTCCAGCACGTAGCGGTCGTCGAGCCGCTCCAGGCTGATCACCGCGCGGCTGGCGCCGGAATGGCGGGCGATGTTGGTCAGCGCCTCCTGGACGATGCGGAAGGCGGTGGTGGCCTGGCTGTCGTCCAGCGCCGGCGCGCCGCTGTGGGCCACCAGCTCGCAGGCGATCTGCGTGTGGTGGCTGCGGAACTCGTCGATCAGCCATTCCAGTGCGGGGTACAGGCCCATGTTGAGGGCGGCGGGACGCAGGCTGGTGGCGATGGAGCGGACCACGCCGATGGTGCGGTCGCACAGGGCCATGAGCCGCTCCACGCCCTCGCCGAGCCCCGGTGCCTGCTCGCCGTGCCGCAGGCGCAGCAGGGAGATGCCCATGCGCAGGGCGGTGAGGTGCTGGCCGAGTTCGTCGTGGATTTCCCGGGCGATCAGCTTGCGCTCCTCCTCGCGGGCGCTTTCCCGGCGGCTGGACAGCTCGCGCAGCTGGCGGTTGCTGGCCGCCAGGCGCCGTTCGGCCTTGCGGATGCCGCTGATGTCGCGGGCCACGGAGATGACGCTGGTCACCTCGCCCTCGGCATTGCGCTCCGGCACCAGTTGCATGAGGTAGTGGATCTGCTGGTCGCTCGGGCCGTCGATGCCGTGGATCAGTTCCTCCTCCATGGACTCGCCGGTGGCGGCCACCTCGCGCACCAGGTCGGCCATGATGTCGACCTGCGAGTTGTCGCCGAAGACTTCCCGAGCCGGGCGGCCGCGGGCCTCCACCAGGGGCAGGCGGCACAGCGCCTCCAGGGCCGGGTTGGCGTAGAGCAGGCGGAAGTCAGGGGTCAGCCGGCCGATGGCGTCGGGGGTGTTCTCGATCAGCGCGCGGAACTGCCGCTCGTTGCGCAGCAGGGCGTCGGCGATGCGCCGCTGCTCGGTGAAGTCGTGGATCAGCGCCAGGCTGTAGGGGCGCTGGTTGTAGTGGAAGTGGCTGAACTGGAGGGTGACGTAGCGCGGCGAGTCCTCGTCGGGCACCTGCAGTTCGCAGCTGAGGATGCGCTGGCTCTCCACTGCCTCCTGCAGGCTCTCGTCGTCGGCCAGCAGGTCCGCCAGCTTGCCGGCCAGCGGCGCGAGGACCTGG
This sequence comes from Pseudomonas sp. FeS53a, assembly GCF_000931385.1. Lineage (NCBI taxonomy): Bacteria > Pseudomonadati > Pseudomonadota > Gammaproteobacteria > Pseudomonadales > Pseudomonadaceae > Pseudomonas > Pseudomonas sp. FeS53a. Next base: position 29,281 of record NZ_JYFT01000034.1, on the reverse strand, counting down.
GACAGGGACTGGCCGAGCAAGCGGTGGCGTGGCTGCCCGGTGAGGCGGCAGGCCGCCTCGTTGAGGTAGCGGATGTGCCGCTCGCCATCCAGCAGCAGCACCCCGTCGGCGGTGTAGTCCAGGGCGTAGCTCAGCAGGTACATCTGTTCGGCACGCTGGCGATGCCCCAGGGGCAGTTGCAGGCGCACCAGGTAATGGGTGGGCTGGCCATGGTCGTCCTCGACCATGCGCAGGCCCAGGTGCAGCCATTGGGGTGTGGCTGCCGAGGTGGCCAAGCGTACCTCGCCGCACTCCAGGTCCTCATGCTGGCGCTGCGCCCGGTCGAAGGCGCGGAGGACCGCATGGCGGTCGCGCGGGTGCAGCAGGGCGTCCAGTGAGGTGCCGAGCAGGTCGGCTGCGGGTTGCCCGAGCATCTCCACCAGGGCCCGGTTGATGTGCTGGATGCGGCCGTCAAGCCCCAGCAGGGCCAAGCCTACCGAGGACGACTCGAATGCACGGCGATAGATGCTTTCGTCTGCATGGTTGCCCATGAATCCCCCGATCACGTGCGATGCGACCGAAGGAGTATGGATCAGTGGCGAAGTACTGGCAGGTTTTTGCTCAGGCCAGCCATTCCCGCAGCAACGACAGCGTCTGCTCCGGCGCCTCCAGGGGCGGCAGATGGCCGCACTCGGGGATGACCTCGAGGCGCGAGCCGGGAATGGCGGCGTGCATCCGGCGCGCTTCGGCGGGCGGGGTGATCAGGTCGTCGGCGCCCACCAGGATCAGCGTGGGGAGCGTCAGCTGTGGCAGCAGGTCGAGGGCGTCCTGGCGGCGGATGATCGCCTGTTGCTGGCGGATGAAGCCTTCCCGCCCTACATCACGGGCCATGGCGCGCACGGTGTCGGCCACTGGGGTGCCCAGGTGGCGGGGGTGGATCAGCCGGCGCAGCAACTGCGGGCTGACACCGACGAAGCGGCCGTGGCGCGCCAGCTCCAGCAGGCCCTTGCGGTTGGCCGCACGCTCGGGGCTGTCCGGGCTGGCCATGGTGTCCACCAGGGCCAGGCGGGTGACCCGCTCCGGCGCCTGGCGGAGGATCTCGAAGGCCACGTAGCCGCCCATGGAGAGGGCGCCCAGGGCGAAGCGCGGCGGGGCCTCGGCCAGTACCCGGCGAGCCATGGCGGGAATGCTGTCGTCACGGGTCAGGTCGGCGACGTGCACCGGCCGCTCCGCGCGCAGGGCGTCGGCCTGGTGGGCCCACAGGCGCGAGTCGTTGAGCAGGCCCGGCAGCAGGAGCAGGGCATCGGGTGAAGGGGGCATGCGGTACTCGATACGGCGGCCCGGCGGGGCCGGGCATCGATGGGTTCAGGGGGTGGGCGGTTCGACGCCTTGTTCGCGGTAGATGGACACCACGTCGCCGTTGCGGCGCATGGCGTCCAGCTCGCGGCCGAGGCGATCGTAGAGCGCTGCGCGGCCGCTGTCATAAAGCTTCTGCGAGGCGGCGAAGCGGTTTTCGATGCGGATCGGCTCGCGCAACCCGGCGTAGGCGTAGTCGCGGAAGCGGATGTTCTCGAAGGCGGTGTCGATGGCGGCCTTGTCCAACACGGCGATGGCGTCGATACGGCCGGCGCGGAACATTCGCACCAGGATGTCGTCGTCCACCGCCGGCTGCTTGTGCAGTGCGGTGTCGGCGTCGAAGCGCGGGAAGTACAGGCTGCTGCGCTTGACGCCGATGCGCAGGGGCGCCAGGTCTTCGTAGCGTTCCACCTGCCGGGTGGGGCGGATGGCGAAGAGGATGTCCTTGTCCTGGGTGCCGATGCTCGGCAGGTAGTGCAGGTAGCGGTCGCGCTCGGGATCGGGCAGCACCCGGGGCACCAGGTCGATGCGGCCTTCGCGCAGGTCCGCCAGGCTGCGGGCGAAGGGAGCATAGCGCCACTCCAGGTGCAGGCCGGCGCGCTCGGCGGCCACTTCCAGCACCTTGACCAGGGGGCCGGTGGGGCGCCCGTCGATGCTCCACATCTCGGGCGGGCGGTCGCGCAGGTCCACGCGCAGGGTGTCGGCCCCGGCCAGCGCAAACGCCGGGAACAGCAGGATCAGAAAGGCAGAAAGGAATCGCATGGGAGGTTCTTCTGTTATGGCCCGCGTCCGTCGAGGGGCGTGGATGCCGGAACTGTGGAGCCGAAACCGCAGGGGTGCAACCCGACTCCCGTAGGGGGGAGACCGCCCTCGGCGGCCCGGGGTCACACCGGGGTGCTGCCGGCCAGTTGTTCGCGCATCAGCGCCAGGTAGCGTCGGGCGCCGAGGCCGGTCGGGTTCGCCTTCAGCCAGACGATGTCCACGCCGATGCGCAGGTGGCTGCTCATGTTGTCGAAGCGCAGCGTTTCCAGCGATCCACCGGCTACCAGCGGCGCCACCAGGGGTTCGGGCAGGTAGGCCCAGCCGACGCCGGCCTGCACCAGCTCCAGCGCCGCCAGGTGGCTGTCGCAGAGCCAGACGCGGTGGGCCAGGACGATCTGCGGGTCCGAGGCCGTGGGCGCGCCGCTGGCGACGATGATCTGCCGCCGCGTGGCCATCTCCCGCTCGTCCAGGGGGCCGGGGGCGAAGTCCGGGGCCGCCACGGCCACCAGCACCTGGCTGCCGGCTTCCTGGAAGGCCTCGCGCTCGTCGATGCCCGGCCGTTCGAACACCAGCGCCAGTTGCACTTCGCCGGCATGCAACAGGCGGATGGCTTCGGCCTGGGGCGCCGAGCGGACTTCCACCTCCAGGGCCGGGAACTCCCGCGCCAGGCTGGCCAGCGGGCGGCTCCAGGTGCCGCTCTGCAGCTCCGGCGCCATGGCCAGGCTGAGCCGCCGCTCCAGCCCCTGGTGCAGTTGCAGGGCATGGGCGTCCAGCAGGTTGAGCTGGCTGGCGGCCTGGCGGGCCTGGGGCTCCAGGGCCAGTGCCGCCGGGGTGGGCAGGGCCTTGCGGGTGGAACGGTCGAACAGCACCAGGTCCAGCTCCGCCTCCAGCTGCGAGACGGCCATGCTCACCGCCGAGGGCACGCGCCCGAGCTGGCGCGCGGCGGCGGAGAAGGAGCCGTGGTCGAGCACGGCGAGGAAGGTGCGCAGGGTGTCGCGGCTGAAGGCCATGGTTGTCAGCTCGGTTGATGACGGTCGTCTTTTTCTATCAGTGAAAGGGCCCTAATTTCCAGCGCCATCACAACCAGCAGGAGCAGGACCATGACAACCACAGGGTGGCAGGGGCAGGTGGCGCTGATCAGCGGCGCCGGAAGCGAGGCGGGCATCGGCATGGCCATCGCCCGGCGGCTGGGCCAGGCGGGCGCACGCCTGGKGATCACCGCCAGCAGCGAGCGCATCGCCCAGCGGGTGGCCGAGCTGCGCGCCGAGGGGTTCGAGGCGGAAGGCCGCCCGGCGGACCTCACCGACGAGGCCCAGGTGGCGGAACTGGCGAGCTGGGCCGAAGCCCGCTGGGGCCGCATCGACGTCCTCGTCAACAACGCCGGCATGGCCATGCAGGGCAGCCCGGAGCCCTTCGCCGAAGTCGCGGAGATGGACCTGGCGACCTGGAACCTGTCCCTGGCGCGCAACCTCACCACCGCCTTCCTGCTCACCCGTGCCGTGCTGCCGGGCATGCAGGCACGGGGCTACGGGCGCATCGTGCAGATCAGCTCCACCACCGGTACCCGTGGCAGCAACCCTGGCGAGGCGGCCTACAGCGCCGCCAAGGCCGCCATGGTGGGAATGAACATGGGGCTGGCACTGGAAGTGGCGCGCCACGGCATCACCGTCAACAGCGTGGCCCCGGGCTGGATCGCCACCGCCTCCAGCACCGACGAGGAGCGCCATGCCGCCGGCTACGTGCCGGTAGGGCGCGCTGGCCGGCCGGAGGAGGTGGCGGCGGCGGTGGCCTTCCTGGCTTCCCCCGAAGCCAGCTACATCACCGGCGAACTGCTGGTGGTGGATGGCGGCAACTGCCTGATCGAAAACAAGGCCCCCTGAGGAGCACCGCATGAACAGCATCATCATCACCGGCGCCGCCGGAGGCCTGGGCCGCAGCCTGGTGAAGCGCTTCCACCAGGCCGGCTGGAACGTACTGGCCACCGACGTGGACGCCGCCGGCCTGGAGCAGGTGCGCGAGGCGTTCCCCGGGTGCGCCATCGCCGCCGCCGACATCCGTCGCCCGGACAACTGCGAGGCGGTGGTCGCGGCCGCGGTCAGCGCCTTTGGCCGGCTCGATGCGCTGGTCAACGCCGCCGGCATCTGGCGCGAAGGCCCGGTGGAGCACTTCAGCGAGGAGGACTTCGACCTGGTGCTGGGGGTGAACCTCAAGGCCGTGTTCTTCATGTGCAAGGCGGCCATCCCGCACCTGCGCGCCACCCAGGGCAGCATCGTCAACATCTCCAGCGATGCGGGGCGCCAGGGCAACCGTAACGCCGCCGCCTACTGCGCCAGCAAGGGTGGGGTGGCGCTGCTGACCAAGACCCTGGCCCTGGACCTGGCGCCGGACGGCGTGCGCTGCAACGCGGTGTCCCCGGGGGACATCGTCACCCCGATGCTGAGCTTCCAGGCCGAGCGCTACGGCAACGGCGACCCCGACGGCTACTACCGCGAGCTGCTGGCCAAGTACCCCCAGGGCGAACAGGCGCGCTTCATCCAGCCGGAGGAAGTGGCCGAGCTGTGCTACTTCCTCTGCCAGCCCCTGGCGCGCTCCATCACCGGGGCGGACCTGGCCATCGACTGCGGGCTGTCGGCCGGCAACTGACCCGGGCACCGCCAAGCCGCCCGGGTCGTCCTGCTAGAGGTCCAGCACCAGGCAGGCGCTGCGGGCCCGCGAACAGCAGGGGGTGAACTGGTCGTTGCGGGCCCGCTCCGCGTCGGTGAGGAAGCTGTCGCGGTGCTCGGGTTCGCCGTCCAGCACCCGGGTCAGGCAGGTGCCGCAGATGCCCTGCTCGCAGGCCAGCGGGATGCACACCCCGGCGTCGTCCAGCACCTGGGCGACGCTGCGTTCGGCCGGCACCTGCAAGGTCAGGCCGCTGCGCGCCAGGCGCACCTCGAAGACGCGCGCGTCCCCTGCAGGCTGCACGGGGGCAGCGAAGTACTCGCGGTGCAGGCGCGTTTCGTCCCAGCCGGCGCTGCGGGCACAGCCCAGCACGTGCTCCATGAAGCCGCCCGGCCCGCACACGTAGAGGTGGGCGTCGCCGGCGTCCCGCAGCAGCGCGGGGGCGTCGAAGGGCGTGGGGCCGTCGTCGGCGTGCAGGTGGACGTGCGCGGCGAAGGGGCTGGCCTCCAGCCAGTCGATGAAGGCCGCGAGCCTGCGCGAGCGCACGCAGTAATGCAGCTCGAATGCATCGCCCCGGGCCGCCAGCGCCTGGGCCATGGCGAGGATCGGGGTGATGCCGATGCCGCCGGCGAACAGCAGGCTGCGGCTGCTTTCGGCCACCAGGGGGAAGAGGTTGCGCGGTGCGCTGGTGGTCAGCCGCTGGCCGACCCGCAGCTGTTCGTGCACGGCGCGGGAGCCACCCCGGGACGCCGGGTCCAGCAGCACGGCGAGGCAGTAGCGGTGCGTCTCGCCGGGGGCGTTGCACAGGCTGTAGGGGCGCACCAGGCCGCCGGGCAGGTGCAGGTCCAGGTGCGCGCCGGCCTCGAAGGCGGGCAGGGGCGAACCGTCGGCGGCCACCAGTTCCAGCCCGAGGATGCCCGGCGCCTCCAGGCGCAGGCCGCGGATCATCAGGTCGAGCATCAGGCTTGCCTCCCGATGAGCCGGGCCTCGGCGGCGCGTTCGGCGTTGACCAGGCGCTCGATGATGCGCCGGGACTGCACGCCGCCGGCGTCGATATTGAGCTTGAGCAGGGGCCGCTCGGGCCAGGCCAGCAGGTTGCGCTGCTGCTGTTCGAGCATCTCCAGGTCCTCGGCGAAGATCGTGCCCTGGCCCTCGCGGATGCGTGCGGTCAGTTCGGCGTCCTCGGGGCGGAAGCTGCGCGCCATGCCCCAGAAGTACCAGATGGAGGTGTCCGTCTCGGGGGTGATGAAGTCCACCACGATGCTGCTCACCTTGCAGTCGGCCGGGGCGTCGTAGCCCCCTCGGCCGGCGTGGGCCACGCCGACTTCGATGAGCACATGGCTGGGCGGGGTGAAGCGGCAGATCTGCCAGCGGTCCACCGGCACGTCGTCGGCCAGGCCATTCCCGCGCAGGGCGGCGCGCCAGAAGGGCGGAGCCATGATGCCTTCCATGAAGCGGCTGGTGATGACGCTGTCGCCTTCCACGCGGGTGGACACGGGGGTCTCGTCGATTTCCTTCTGGCCGATGCTGGAGGCGTGGACGTAGGTCTCGTGGGTCAGGTCCATGAGGTTGTCGATCATCAGCCGGTAGTCGCAGGCGATGTGGTAGAGCCCGCCACCGTAGGCCCAGGCCGGGTTCTCGGCCCACTCCAGGTGGGGGATCAGGGCCGGGTCGGCGAGGGCGGCGTCACCGGGCCAGACCCAGATGAAGCCGTGGCGCTCCCGGACCGGGAACGCGCGGATGCAGGGAAACGCCTGCACCCGCTGGGCCGGCATGGAGGCGGTACGGCCGTCGCAGTCCATCACCAGGCCGTGGTAGCCACACACCAGCTTGCCGTCCTGAATGGATCCAAGGGACAGCGGCGCACCGCGATGGGGGCAGAAGTCCTCCAGGGCCGCGACACGTTGGCCGGCGCCCCGGTAGATCACCATCCGTTCGTTGCAGATCATGCGGCCCAAGGGCTTGCCGTCGATTTCATCCGGGGTGCAGGCGACGTACCAGGCATCCTTCGGGAACATGGAGCGGTCCTCGTTGTTGTTGTATTGGATCCAATGCTGGCGCTTCGGGCGGGTGGAATCCATGATTTACGCCTGGTTGGATCCAATAACCGTGCGATCAGCGAACGCTGAGACAAGGAACGCCTGCGTCGGGGCCCTGGCAGGGGGCTGGGCGGCTGGCTAGAGTACGGGCCTTCGTGAAATTGGATCCCAAGGGGCGCGCATGAGTGGAGCAGGGCAACGGGTGCTGAACCGCCTGCGGCAGATGATCGTGGACGGCGAGATACCCGCCGGTGAGCGCATCGCCGAGATCCCCACGGCCGAACGCCTGGGGGTCTCGCGCATGCCGGTGCGCATGGCCTTCCGCGCCCTGGAGCAGGAGGGGTTGCTGATTCGCCAGGGCGCACGCGGCTTCGCCGTGCGCCAGGTGACCTTCGACGACCTGGCCGGTGCCGTGGAAGTGCGCGGTGTGCTGGAAGGGCTGGCGGCGCGCCAGGCGGCCGAGCGGGGTGTGTCGGAGGCGGCACGGGCCGTGTTGCTGGCATGCCTGGCCGATGGCGACCGGCTGTTCGAGAAGGGCCATGTCAGCGAAGACGACCTGGCCGATTACCACGACATCAACAAGCGCTTCCACCAGGTGATCATCGAGGCCAGCGGCAACCCGGCCATCGCCGATGCCCTGGCGCGCAACGAGCACCTGCCGTTCGCCTCGGTCAGCTCCCTGGCGGTGGACCGCAACGACCTCGCCCGTGAGTTCCGCCGCTTCAACTTCGCCCACCTGCAGCACCACACGGTGGTGGACGCGCTGCTGGCCGGGCAGGGCGCCCGGGCCGAGGCGATCATGCGTGAACACGCCAACGCGACGCTGCGCTATGCCCGCCTGTTCGGTGGCCAGGACGGCCCGGTGGAGGGCCTGAAGATCCTCTCCTGAGGTGACTCAGTCGCGCGGCGGCAGGGCGCGCATGCCGTCGAAGATCAGCTTGGTGGTGCGGCGGACCTGCTCGCGGTGGGCGGCCAGGTCCGGTTCGTCGGTGCTGGTCAGGCGCAGCAACTGCAGGTGGGAGTAGTCGTTGAGCAGGAAGGCGGCCAGCTCCACGTCCAGGTCGGCGCGCAGCCTGCCGCGTTGCTGCAGGGCGCGCAGCACCCCGGCGATTTCCCGTTGCAGGTTGCTGTTCAACTGGCGGTAGGCCTCCGGCAGGCCGTCGCTGCCGCCGATGAGCACCAGCGGCAGCAACTCGCGCCACAGCGCCGCCGGCAGCATGGTCAGGGCATAGCCGACGATGCGCTGCTCCAGCTGGCAGAGCACGTCCACCGGCTCGCCGTCCAGCGGCAGTTCGTGGCTGTCGAGGATGGCGCGGCGGTCGGCCTCCTTGAGCATCTCCAGGATGATTTCCTGCTTGCTGCCGAAGTACTTGAACACCGTGGGCACCGAAACGCCGGCCTGGCGCGCGATCTGCTCGACGGTGGTGTTGCCGTACCCCTGGCTCTTGAACAGGGCGACGGCGCTCTCGGCGATGGCCTGGCGGCGCAGTTCCTTCTGACGTTCTCGTAGTCCGCTCACTGAATTCCTCGGCTCGGGTGCATGTGGCGGCGATGATAGACGGAGTGCGTTGATCGGCACAAAAACTTTATTGACTTAAATAAATAATCGGATTAATCATTTCTGGGCATCTGCTCCACACGCAGAGTCACCTGTCCAGGAATGCCGAGATGAGTCACCCCAACGCCCACCCCCTTGTCCCGCTGTATGAGCACGCCCGTCGCCTTGTCCAGGCCGGAGAGCCCGAAACGCCGCTGATGCAGGGCTTCCCCGCCGCACCCGAACAGCGGGTGACCTGGGGCAACTGGATGAGCCCGCCCTACAACCGCTGGGGCTTCCGCTCCCTGGCGCGGCTGCGCCCGAGCATCGACGTGGAGGCGGGCCCCGGCCCAGCCAGCGTGTTCCCGGCGGCCTCGCGCAGCCTGGAAGGCCTGCACTTCGACAGCGTCAGCGGCGCATCGGTATCGGTGCAGGAGCACCTGCTGGCCAGCCACACCGACGCCTTCCTGGTGCTCAAGGCCGGTGAAGTGGTGTGCGAGCGCTATTTCGGCGGCCAGCGTCCGCAGGACCGCCACATCATGTTCTCGGTCACCAAGTCGCTGATCGGCACGCTCGGCGAGCAACTGGTCAGCGATGGCGTGCTGGACCCGGCCTTGCCGGCCGCCCACTACGTGCCGGAACTCGCCGGCAGTGCCTTCGGCGATGCCAGCGTGCGCCAGCTGTTCGACATGGCCGTGGGCATCGACTACAGCGAGGTCTACGACGACCCCGACTCGGAGAGCTCCCAGTACGGCTACGCCTGTGGCTTCCAGCCGGCGCCCGCGGCCTACGCGCGCTACGCCTCGCTCTACGAGTACCTGCCGTCGCTGCAGAAGAAGGGCGAGCACGGCGACTTCTTCCACTACGTCACCGCCACCACCGAGGCCCTCGCCTGGGTGATGGAGCGCGCCAGCGGCGAGAGTTGCCCGGCGATGCTGCAACGGGTCTGGCAGGAGCTGGGCTGCGAGCGTGACGGCTACTTCATGGCCGACCCCTGGGGGCGGGGCGTGGCCGGTGCCGGCTTCAGCGCCACCCTGCGTGACATGGGGCGCTTCGGCCTGCTGCTGGCCAACGGTGGACGTCACCAGGGCCGCCAGCTGCTGGGCGCGGACACCATCGAGCGCATCGCCGCCGGCGCCGATCCGGCGATCTACGCGGCCAACGCCGACTTCTCCGAGTGGACCCCCGGCGCCTCGTACCGCAGCCAGTGGTACGTGTTCAACGACCACAGCCTGGCGCTCATGGCCGGCGGCATCCATGGCCAGTACCTGTTCATCGACTGGCCGTCGCGGGTGGTGATCGTCAAGCAGTCTTCGCTGCCCGAGGCCGTCACCGACCTCGACGCCGACAGCGTCCGCATGCTGAGGGCCATCGCCGCACACCTGAAGGCCTGACCTGATTCCAACACGGAACACCGATTCCGGATTCGCCCGCCCCGGCGGGCGTTCGGCGGCCCAGCCGCCCACTTCCACTGCCCTGTAACACAAGAACAAATGCACAGGAGCTCACCATGTACCGCACCCTGCGTTTCCAGCGGGCGCTGACCGCGCTCGCCCTCCCGCTGGCCAGCCAGGCCGCACTGGCCGGCTACACCTTCGAAGAGGGTGACCTCTCCGGCGAGGCGACCCTCACGGCAGGCGCCTCCACCGTCATGACCCGCAACGTCAACTTCGGCGCCGGCCGTGTCGACCAGCGCAACGGCCGCAACGGTGGCACCCGCGTCGACTGGCAGGAGATGTACCTGAAGCCGGGCGTGACCCTGAAGTACGGGGTGACGCCGGACTTCGACCTGATCGCCGGTGGCTCGGTGGTCGCCTCCAAGACCCTGGGCGACGGCGATGCCGGCGGCTTCACCCGCAGCTCCGACGGCCAGGTCTCCACCGAGGAGCTGTACGCAGGGTTCCGTGCCGGCGAGTGGACCTTCACCGCCGGCCGGCAGAACTACAAGGTGGGCACCGGCTTCATCGTCATGGACGGCAACCTCGACGCCCTGGATGACGGCGCCTACTGGCTCGGCCCGCGCACCGCCTTCCGTGACTCCGGGCTCCTCGCGTGGGACCACGGCGCCCTGAAGGTCCAGGCCTTCAGCCTGCGCACCGACACCCAACTGGGCGACTACCGCCTCAACGGCGCCAACCTCGACTACGACCTCGACGGCCGCGTCACCCTAGGCGCCATGGCGATGAACGTGGATTCGCTGACCCGCCACTACAGCACGCCGATCCGCCGCGACGGCATGCACGTCTACAACCTGCGTGCACTGAACGGCAAGCTGCCAGGCCTGGATGCGCTGACCCTGAACGGTGAATATGCCGTGCAGCGCGGCAGCGGCGACGGTGTCGACTACGACGCCAAGGCCTGGTACGCCCAGGCCGACTACGCCTTCGAGACGCTGCCGCTGACCCCGGTGCTGGGCTATCGCTACGCGGTGTTCTCCGGCGATGACGACGTCACCGACACCACCCAGAAATCCTGGGACCCGCTGGCCAAGGGCTTCGTCGACTGGAGCACCTGGCTGGTGGGCGACGTGATGGGTAACTACGTGCTCTTCAACAGCAACGAGCGGGTGCAGCAGTTCTCGGTGAAGACCCGGCTGAGCCAGACCCTGGCCCTGGGGGCCATCCACTATCAGTTCTGGCTGGACGAGAAGAACTACCAGGGCGTGGCCGTCGATGATCGCCGCTTTGCCGACGAGAGCGTGGTGTACCTCGACTGGACACCCACCGAGCGGCTGTACACCTCGCTGTCGTACAACTGGGTGGACCCGAAGGCGGCCGCCAGGCAGGTGTTCGGCAACGACGACCGCTTCAGCGCCCTCGAACTCTATTTCACCTACCGTTACTGATCGCGCCAGGAGACCTCGCCATGAAACCCTTCCGCATCGCGGCCGCCCTGGCCCTGGCGCTTGCCACCCTGGCCGGCGCCCACGCCGACGAGCGCACCGTGCGCATCTACAACTGGATCGAGTACCTGCCGCCCGACGTGCTCAAGGACTTCCAGAAGGAGACCGGCATCCGCCCGGTGTACGACGTGTTCGACAGCGTCGAGACCTTGGAGTCCAAGCTGCTCACCGGCAACTCCGGCTATGACGTGGTGTTCCCCAGCAGCGCCAACATCGGCAAGCTCATCACTGCCGGCGCCTTCGAACCGCTGGACCGCGCCAAGCTGCCCAACTGGCAGCACCTGGACCCCACCTTCATGACCAGCCTCGAAGCGGTGGGCGATGCCGGCAACCGCTTCACCGTGCCCTACCTCTGGGGCACCACCCTGATCGGCTACAACGTCGACAAGGTGCAGGCGGCCCTGGGGCCGAACGTGGCGATGAACACCTGGGACATCATCTTCAAGCCCGAGAACCTCTCGAAGCTCGCCAGCTGCGGAGTCGGCTTCCTCGATGCCGGCAACGAAATCCTGCCCATCGCCTTGCACTACCAAGGGCTGCCGCCCAACAGCGAGGACCGCGGCGACTACAAGAAGGCCGCCGAGGCGCTGCAGGCGATCCGCCCCTACGTCACCTACTTCAACTCCTCGCGCTACGGCATGGACCTGGCCAACGACGAGATCTGCGTCGCCGTCGGCTGGTCCGGTGGGGTGGCGCTGGCGCGCAAGCTGGCCAACGCCGCCGGCAAGGGCGTGAAGGTGACCATGGCGATGCCGAAGGAGGGCGCGCCGATGTGGTCCGACGTGATGGCCGTGGCGGCCAAGGCCCCGCATCCTGACGAGGCCCACGCCTTCATCAATTACATCCTGCGGCCCGAGGTGATCGCCCGCATCAGCGATGCCATCGGCTACCCCAACCCCAACAAGGACGCCACCGCCCTGGTGTCGCCGGAGATCCGCAACGACCCGAACATGTACGTCTCCGATGAGGTGCGCCGGACGCTGTTCCCGCTGGAGCCGGTGTCCTCCGCCACCGAGCGGGTGCGTACCCGCACCTGGACGACCGTGAAGACCTCCCACTGACCCCGCCGGCCCGGGGCGACCCGGGCCCCTTGCGAGGAGCGACCCATGCAAGACGACATGAGCGTGCCGGCACCAGCGCTGGAGTGGGTGATGACCCTGGACGTGGCCATCGGCGAGCCCCAGACCCTGGGGGAGGCCATCGACGGGCGTCGTGCCAACTACCCGATCCTCGGTGGACATTTCGTCGGCCCGGGCCTGCAGGGCGACGTGCTGCCCGGTGGCGCCGACTTCTACTGCCTGCGTCCGGATGGGGTCGGCGACCTGGACGCCACCTACAGCCTGCGTACCGACCGGGGCGAGCTGATCAACGTGCACAACCGGGGCTTCCTGGTGCTCAGCGAGGAGGGCCGCCGCCGTGAAGACGAGGGCACCTGGCCGTTGCCGGAACACCTCTATCGCTGCACCTGCAGCCCGCGCTTCCAGGTGGCACGGGGCGCGCTCGGCTGGCTCACCGAGGCCGCCTTCATCGGGCGGGTGACCTACCCCGGCGAGGACCGGGTCGTCATCCGCATCTACCGGCTGGACTGACCCGCCCGGGCCTCGCGCCCGTCTTTCAGGATTCGACACCATGATCACGCATCACTCGCGAGCCGCCCGCGCGGCCTGCATCTTCGTGGCCGCCATCGCCATCCTGGTGGTGGGCATCCAGCCGGTCTTCATCGGCCTGATGGCCGAACGCCTCGGCCTCTCGCTGCCCCAGCAGGGCACCCTGATCGCCGTGGAAATGTGCGGCTCGGTGATCGGCACGCTGCTGGTTCCGCTGTTCGCCGCGCGCCTGGGCAATCGCCTGGCTTGCCAGTCCATGGCGGCCGCCCTGGTGCTGTTCAACGCCGCTGCCTGCCTGGCCGACGCCCTGGTGCCGCTGCTGGCGCTGCGGTTGCTGGCCGGAATGGCTTCCGGTGCGCTCTATGCCCAGGCGGTGTTCGCCCTGGGGCGGATGCCGGGGCCGGACCGCTCCTTCGGCCTGCTGCTGTTGACGCAGACCCTGGTCTTCGCGCTGATGGCGGCCGTCGTTCCGCAGCTGGCCGAGCGCCTCGGAGGCGGGGTTGCCCTGGGGGTGATCACCGGCTGGTTCGCGCTGGCGTGGTGGGCGTGTGGCGTGCTGCCGCGCCAGCTGGAGGTTGGCGAGGCGGTGCTGAGCGGCCCTGCTGCCTGCGGCTCGGCAGCCGTCGGCATCGCCGCGCTGCTGGGCATGCTCTGCCTGCAGTTTTCCATCTACGCGGTGTGGGGCTTCGTCGACGGGCTGGCCGGTGAACAAGGGCTGGATGCCGCCCAGGTGGGCTGGGCCGTCAGCCTCGGGCTGCTGGGCGGGCTGCCCGGTGCCGGCCTGCCGAGCCTGCTCGGACGGCGGGTCGGGCGCTTGCCGATGATCCTCGTCGGCAGCCTCTGCGTCGCGCTGTCCGTGGTGCTGCTGGCCCGTGGCGTCGCACACGCCGCCGGGCTGGCGGGCGTGGTGTTCCTGATGAACTTCGGCTGGGTCCTGGCGCTGACCTACTACATGGCCGCCGTGGTCACCCATGACCCGGACGGGCGCCTGGCGCGCCTGATCAGCGTGGTGCAGGTGAGTTCGGCTGCCAGCGCACCCACCTTGCTGAGCCTGGCGATGGGCAGCGACGGCCAGGGGCTGATCTTCACCTTCTCCCTGGTGGCGGTGCTGTTCGGCGGAGTGCTGCAACTGCTCGCACGCATGGCCCAGCGCCGACCCGCCGGGCGCTTTCTTGCAGATTGAACGGCATGTCGTGCGCCTTGCTGCCAATGCCGCGCCTGGCCGACAGAGGTGCGGCCGCGCCAAGGGCGCGGCAGGGCGCAGGACCGTCGCGGACCGTTGCCGCGACGGTCGGTTGCCGGCGGCTACCAGATCGGCAAGGTGTAGGTCACCAGGAAGCGGGTCTGGTTCTCGTCGCGGAAGGCGGCACCGGTGGGGAAGTCGTTGCGGTAGAAGGACTGCCGCACACGGAAGCCGACGTTGCGCAGCGGCCCTTCCTGGATCACGTAGCTGGCCTCCCACTGCAGCTCGCGCTCCTTGCGGTCATCGGCGCGCAGGGCCGCCAGCTCGATGTGGTCCCCGCGCACGTAGCGCAACCGCGCGGTCAGGCCCGGCACGCCGGACGCCGCGAAGTCGTAGTCCCAGATCGCCTGCCACATGCGCTCCCGGGCGTTGAGGTAGTCCGAGCTCATGGTCATCTCGCTGATGCCCATCAGCTCGGTGCCGGAGAGGTAGGGCGTGGCGGTGTCACCGGACTGGTGCGCATAGCCCAGGGTCCAGCGGTGCCCGCCCAGGCCGTAGGCGAACTGCAGGGAGAGGTGGCGGTTGTCCACCTTGCCGGCTTCGGCGCGGCCGTTGTCGTCGCTGAAGAAGGCGCGCACGTCGGTACTCAGGTTGCCGGGGCCCACGGGAAGCTTGTGCAGCAGGCCAAGGTAGGCCTGGTCGTAGAGGTCGGGGGCTTCCAAGTAATGAGCCTTGAGCGTGAGCGCCGGGCTGACGGCGTAGTCGGCCCCCAGCAGGTTGACGTGGGACGTGGTGGCGCGCCCGTTGAAGCGCCCGTTGGGCGAGGCGATGGACATGGCCTCGTAGTCGGTGGAGTTGCGCTTGGCGATGCGGTCCAGGTAGCCGGCATGCAGGGTCAGGCCCTCCACCTGGCCGGAGGTCAGGTACGCCCCGCGAAAGGTCTGCGGCAGCAGGCGCGAGGGGCTGGAGAGCGCCGAGGGCAGGGCCAGGTTGAGGTCACCGGCCTGCAGCAGGCTCTTGTCGACCTTCACCTTGCCGGTCAGCCCCAGGCGTGCGTACTCGTCGGCGGCGCGGCCGCTGCTGGGGGACACCGGCAGCAGCTCGGTGCCGCTGCGCGAGGGCGAGGAGTCGAGCTTGACCCCCAGCAGCCCGGTGGCATCCAGGCCGAAGCCCACGGGGCCGGGGGTGAAGCCGGACTGGAACTTGAGGATGAAGCCCTGGGCCCACTCGCGGGCTTCGGACTTGGCGCCATCGTCCTGGTAGTCACGGTCCAGGTAGTAGTTGCGCAGGGTCAGGCTGGCGTGGCTGTCGTCGACGAAGCCGTCCGCCAGGGCGGTTCCGGCGGCCAGGCTGAGCAGCAACGGCGAAAGGTGGCAAAGCGGGTGCGGGCGCTGGGCGCGACCAGGGCGTGCAGGCATGTGCGGAGTCCTTTTGTTGTTCTTGTGGGCATGCGACGGCGCAGGGCCGATCGCGACCGCAGGATGGAAGTGCCGATCCGGCTTATCAATTGGGAGTAGCCGTTAATCGAACATTAAAAACATTAACGTGTTTGCCTGATTCGTGGTGGCAGGACGCCAAGTCCTTGTCACAAAAGGAAGATCCGTTGCCAGTGGCAGGCGGAGGCTGGGGGCTGTTTTTTTAGTTTTGTTTGTTAATCTTCTGAGGCCGGACGACGGCCTGTCGTCCCTTCACAAGAACAATAAAAGCGAGGCCTTCCATGCACGCCACTACCGGCCGCTCGCGGCTGACCATCCTGCTGTGCTTCATCGTCGCCCTGATCGAGGGGCTTGACCTGCAATCCGCCGGCATCGCCGCTGCCGGCATCCGCGCCGCCTTCAACCTGGACCCGAAGATGATGGGCTGGATGTTCAGCGCCAGCATCATCGGCCTGCTGCCCGGGGCCTTCCTCGGCGGCTGCATCGCCGACCGCATCGGCCGCAAGAAGGTGCTGGTGGCGGCGGTGGTGCTGTTCGGCGTCTTCTCCCTGTGGACCGCCTACGCCGGCAGCCTGACCGGGCTCCTGGCGGCGCGCTTCCTGACCGGGCTGGGCCTGGGCGCTGCGCTGCCGAACCTGATCGCGCTGTGCGCCGAAGCCGTGGAGGAGCGCCAGCGCAGCACCGCCATCAGCATCATGTACTGCGGCGTACCCCTGGGCGGGGCGGTTGCGGCCCTGGTGGGCATGCTGGCCGGCGAAGCCTGGCAGTGGGTGTTCATCGTCGGGGGCGTCGCGCCCCTGGTCATCGCCCCGCTGATGCTGCTGATGCTGCCCGAGTCCGCGGCCTTCCATCACCAGCGCGACCAGGGCGGCGCGGTGCGGCCGTCCACCGTCGAGGCGCTCTGCGGCGACGGTCGCACGCGCATCACCCTGTCCCTCTGGGTCAGCTACTTCTTCACCCTCACGGTGATGTACATGCTGCTCAACTGGCTGCCTTCGCTGCTGCTGGAGCTTGGCTTCAGCAAGCCCCAGGCGGGCATGGTGCAGATGGTCTTCAACGTCGGCGGGGCCCTGGGCTCGCTGATGGGCGGCGTGCTGCTGGACCGCTTCCGCCGCACGCCGGTGGTGCTGTCCATCTACACCGGCCTGTTGCTGGCCCTGGCCGGCATCGGCTTCTCCGGCAGCGTCGCGAGCATGGCGGCGGCAGGCTTCGCCGCAGGTGTCTTCGTGATGGCTGCGCAGCTGGTGCTCTACGCCCTGGCGCCGGTCTACTACCCGACCCGGGTCCGGGCCACTGGGGTCGGGGCGGCGGTGGCCGTCGGCCGGCTGGGCTCGGTCAGCGGGCCCCTGGCCGCCGGGCAGATCCTCGCCGCCGGCGCCGGCACGGCCGGCGTACTGATGGCCGCAGCGCCCGGCCTGCTGGTGGCGGCGCTGGTGGTGGTGGCCCTCGGCAGCCGTGCCGGAAGGCCGCTGGCTTCGGCCTGAAGTCGTGTGTTCCGGGCTGGTTTGGTTACGCAGGCTAATCAGTAGCTGGGTGCCGACCCGCTCTGGTTCGCTGATCGCACAGTGCGAATTAATTGTTAATTGACATAACTAAATAGCCGGCATACCTTGAGGCCATTCCAAAACAAGAGCAGGTACGCGACATGAGCAACTACGAGAACCGCTGGCAGACCGTGAAAGTCGACGTGGAGGAGGGCATCGGCTGGGTGACCCTCAACCGCCCCGAGAAGCGCAACGCAATGAGCCCGACGCTGAACCGCGAGATGGTCGACGTGCTCGAAACCCTGGAGCAGGACCCGGACGTGGGCGTGCTGGTGCTGACCGGCGCGGGCGAGTCCTGGACGGCCGGCATGGACCTGAAGGAATACTTCCGCGAAGTGGACGCCGGCCCCGAGATCCTCCAGGAGAAGATCCGCCGCGAAGCCTCGCAATGGCAGTGGAAGCTGCTGCGCATGTACGCCAAGCCCACCATCGCCATGGTCAACGGCTGGTGCTTCGGCGGTGGCTTCAGTCCGCTGGTGGCCTGCGACCTGGCCATCTGCGCCGACGAGGCGACCTTCGGCCTGTCGGAGATCAATTGGGGCATCCCCCCGGGCAACCTGGTGAGCAAGGCCATGGCCGACACCGTGGGTCACCGCCAGTCGCTGTACTACATCATGACCGGCAAGACCTTCGATGGCCGCAAGGCCGCCGAGATGGGCCTGGTGAACGAGAGCGTGCCGCTGGTCCAGCTGCGCGAGACCACCATCGAGCTGGCGCGCAACCTGCTGGACAAGAACCCGGTGGTGATGCGTGCCGCGAAGAATGGCTTCAAGCGTTGCCGCGAGCTGACCTGGGAGCAGAACGAGGACTACCTCTACGCCAAGCTCGACCAGTCCCGCCTGCTGGACAAGGAAGGCGGCCGCGAGCAGGGCATGAAGCAGTTCCTCGACGACAAGAGCATCAAGCCCGGCCTGCAAGCCTACAAGCGCTGACAGCGCGCGCTCCGGGGGCGTTCGCCTGGTTCGCCAGGCACCGTCCCCGCAGAACAATCACAACAGGAGCAGATCATGTTCGACGTGCCTTTGCTGATCGCCGGCCGTACCCGTCCTGCCGCCACCGGCGCGGTGTTCGAGCGCCACAGCCCCTTCACCGGTGAAGTCGTCAGCCGCGTGGCCGCCGCCACCCTGGAAGACGCCGATGCCGCCGTGGCCGCCGCCCAGGCTGCCTTCCCGGCCTGGGCCGCCCTCGGTCCCGCCGAGCGCCGGGCGCGCCTGCTGGAGGCGGCCCGCCTGCTGGAGGCCAACCGCGAGCGCTTCATGGCGATGGCCGTGGAAACCGGCGCCACCGCCGACTGGTACGGCTTCAACGTGAAGCTGGCCGCCAACATGCTGCGCGATGCCGCCGGCATGACCACCCAGATCAAGGGCGAAGTGATCCCTTCCGATGTACCCGGCAGCTTCGCCATGGCCCTGCGCCAGCCCTGCGGCGTGGTGCTGGGCATCGCGCCCTGGAATGCGCCGATCATCCTCGCCACCCGTGCCCTGGCCATGCCCCTGGCATGCGGCAACACCGTGGTGCTCAAGGCCTCGGAGAACAGCCCGGCGGTGCACGCACTGATCGGCGAGGTGCTGCAGCAGGCAGGCCTGGGCGATGGCGTGGTCAACGTCATCAGCAATGCCCCGGCGGACGCTGCCGCCATCGTCGAGCGGCTGGTGGCCAACCCGGCGGTGCGCCGCGTCAATTTCACCGGCTCCACCCATGTCGGCCGCATCATCGGCCAGCTCGCCGCGCGCCACCTGAAACCGGCGGTGCTGGAACTGGGCGGCAAGGCACCGCTGCTGGTGCTGGACGACGCGGACCTGGACCAGGCCGTGGCCGCCTCGGCCTTCGGCGCCTACTTCAACCAGGGGCAGATCTGCATGTCCACCGAGCGGCTGGTGGTGGACGCGCGCATTGCCGACGACTTCGCCGCGCGCCTGGCGAGCAAGGTCGGCACCCTCAAGGCCGGCTTGCCCGGCGAGGCGGTGCTCGGCTCGCTGATCGATGCCCAGGCGGGCGCACGCATCATGGCCCTGGTGCAGGACGCCCTCGACAAGGGTGCGGTCCTGCTGGCCGGCGGCGAATGCAGTGGCAGCGTGATGCAGCCGGTGCTGCTGGACCGGGTCACCCCGGCCATGCGCCTGTACCGCGAGGAATCCTTCGGCCCGGTGGCGGTGATCCTGCGCGGGCAGGGTGACGAGGAGCTGCTGCGCCTGGCCAATGACTCGGAGTTCGGCCTGTCGGCGGCGATCTTCAGCCGCGATGTGTCCCGTGCCCTGGCGCTGGCCCAGCGCGTGGAGTCGGGCATCTGCCACATCAACGGCCCGACCGTGCATGACGAGGCGCCCATGCCCTTCGGTGGGGTGAAGTCCAGCGGCTACGGCAGCTTCGGTTCCAGCGCGAGCATCGAGCAGTTCACCCAGTTGCGCTGGGTGACGGTGCAGAACGGCCCGCGCCACTACCCCATCTGAGCGGCACGAACTGAATACGCCGGGCCCTGCCCGGTATCGCACCGCGCCCGCCGTCCGGGCGCGGTCGGAGGTGATAACAGTGAACAATGAATCCTCCGTCCAGCCCGCCGCCCGCTACCGGCCGGTGTCCCTGGGCATGCCCGACGTGCGCATCGAGGCGCGCGCCGGCAACCTCTACCTCAATCCCCGCGAAGCGCTGCAGCCGCTTCCCGGGCGCCTGCTGGACCGCCTGCTGCACTGGGCCGAAGTGCGCGGCGAGCAGACCTTCGTGGCCCGCCGCGATGCCCAGGGCGCCTGGCAGGCCATCAGCTACCGCGACATGCTCGGGCGCATCCGCCGCATCGCCGCCCACCTGCTGGACTACGGGCTGAGCCCGGCGCGGCCGCTGGTGATCCTCTCCGGCAACGACCTGGAGCACCTGCAGCTGGCCCTGGCGGCCTATTACATCGGCGTGCCGTACTGCCCGGTGTCGCCGGCCTATTCGCTGGTGGCCCGTGATTTCGTCAAGCTGCAGCACATCGTCGACCTGCTGCAGCCCGGCCTGGTGATGGCGGCGGACGGCGACGCCTTCGCCCGCGCCATCGAGGCGGTGGTACCGGCCGAGGTGCCCCTGCTGCTGGTGCAGGGCGACGTGGCGGGGCGCCCGCAGCAGCGCTTCGATGCGTTGCTGGCCCCCCGCGACCCGGCGGCTGCCGACGCCGCCTTCGCCCGCACCGGGCCCGACACCATCGCCAAGTTCCTCTTCACCAGCGGCTCCACCAAGCTGCCCAAGGCCGTGGTCACCACCCAGCGCATGCTCTGCGCCAACCAGCAGATGCTGCTGCAGACCTTCCCGGTGTTCGGCGAGGCACCGCCGGTGCTGGTGGACTGGCTGCCGTGGAACCACACCTTCGGCGGCAGCCACAACGTCGGCATCGTTCTCTACAACGGCGGCAGCCTGTACCTGGACGACGGCCGCCCGACGCCCCAGCTGTTCGGCGAGACCCTGCGCAACCTGCGGGAAATCTCCCCCACCGCCTACCTCACCGTGCCCAAGGGCTGGGAAGAGCTGGTGGAGGCCCTGGAGCGGGACGCCGAGCTGCGCGAGCGCTTCTTCGCCCGCATCACGCTGTTCTTCTTCGCTGGCGCCGGCCTCAGCCAGCCGGTGTGGAACCGCCTGGACCGCATCGCCGAGCAGCACTGCGGCGAGCGCATCCGCATGATGGCCGGCCTGGGCATGACCGAGACCGCGCCGTCCTGCACCTTCACCACCGGGCCGCTGTCCCTGGCCGGCTACGTCGGCCTGCCGGCACCGGGCTGCGAAGTGAAGCTGGCGCCGGTGGACGGCAAGCTGGAGGCACGCTTCCGTGGCCCCCACGTGATGCCCGGCTACTGGCGCCAGGACGAGCTGAACCAAGAGGCTTTCGACGAGGAGGGCTTCTACCGCTCCGGCGATGCCCTGCGCTTCGCCGACGCCGAGCGACCGGAGTGGGGGCTGATGTTCGATGGCCGCATCGCCGAGGACTTCAAGCTCAGCACCGGCGTGTTCGTCAGCGTCGGGCCGCTGCGCACCCGCGTCATCCTCCAGGGCGCGCCCTATGTGCAGGACGTGGTGGTCACCGGGCCGGACCGCCAGCGCATCGGCCTGCTGGTGTTCCCCAACTTGCCGGCCTGCCGCGAACTGGCCGGGCTCGGGCCCGAGGCCAGCGTCGAGGCGGTGCTGGCCGCGCCCGCGCTGAAAGCCTGGCTGGCCGGCTTGCTGGCCGCCCTCAACCGCGAGGCCACCGGCCTGGCGTCGCACATCGCCTGGGCCTGCCCGATGGTGGAGCCGCCGAGCCTGGATGCCGGGGAGATCACCGACAAGGGCTCGCTCAACCAGCGGGCCGTGCTCGGCCGCCGCGCCGAGCTGATCGACCGGCTCTACGACGATCCGGCGCGCCACTGCGTGCTGGCGGAGGCGGGCGCATGAAAGGCCAGTTCGAGCTGTTCCGCGAAGTGGCGCTGCTGGCCGGCGCCCGCACGCCCTGGGTCGACTACTGCGGGCCGCTGGCCCAGGTTTCGCCCATCGACCTCGGCATCCACGTCGCCCGTGCCGTATTGGCGCGGGCCGGCGTGGCGGGCGGGCAGGTGGACAGCGTGCTGGCCGGCAGCATGGCCCAGGCCAGCTTCGACGCCTACATGCTGCCCCGGCACATCGGGCTTTATGCCGGCGTGCCGTTGGAGGTGCCGGCCCTGGCGGTGCAGCGGATCTGCGGGACCGGCCTGGAGCTGCTGCGCCAGGCCGGCAACCAGCTGGAGCGCGACAGCGCACGCCTGGCGCTGTGCGTGGCCACCGAGTCCATGTCGCGCAACCCCATTGCCAGCTACGAGCACCGGGGCGGCTTCCGCCTCGGCGCACCGGTGGGCTTCAGGGATTTCCTCTGGGAAGCGCTGCTGGACCCGGCCATCGGCCAGACCATGATCGACACCGCGCAGAACCTCGCCCAGCGCTACGGCCTGCGCCGCGAAGAGGTGGACGCCTTCGCCCTCGGCAGCTTCCGCAAGGCCCTGGCGGCCCAGGCAAGCGGCTGGTTCGACGCCGAGATCGCTCCCGTCGAGCGTGCCCGTTTCGAGCTGCCGGGCTATCAACCCCGCGCCCTGGACCTGCCGCGCAAGGTCACCCGGCTCAGTCACGACAGCCACCCCCGCGAGACCAGCCTGGACGCCCTCGCGGCCCTCGCGCCGGTCAGCGCCGGATCGGTACAGACCGCCGGCAACAGCTGCGCCCTGGTGGACGGTGCCGCCGCCATGCTGGTGGGCGACGCCCGGGGTGCCAAGGCGCCATTGGCGTTGCTGCGGGCCAGCGCCGTGGTCGGGGTGCCGCCGGAGATCATGGGCATCGGCCCGGCGCCAGCCATCCGCCTGCTGCTGGAGGGGGCCGGCCTGCCGCTGGACGCCATCGACAGCCTGGAGATCAACGAAGCCCAGGGCGCCCAGGTGCTGGCCGTGCAGCGCGAGCTGGAGCTGGACCCGGAGCGCCTCAACCGCCACGGCGGCGCCATTGCCCTGGGGCACCCCCTGGCCGCCACCGGCCTGCGCCTGGCCCACAGCGTCGCCCGCCAACTGGCCGTGCGCGGCACCCGCTACGGCATTGCCGCCGCCTGCATCGGCGGCGGACAGGGCATGGCCCTGCTGCTGGAAAACCCCGCCCCTCGCTGAAGGATTCGCCCATGACGCACTACCGTGCCCCGCTGGATGACATGCAATTCGTCATCGAACACTGGCTGGACGCCGAACAGGACTGGGCACGGCTGCCGGCCTTCGCCGAGCTGGACCATGCCCTGGCCGCCCAGGTGCTGGAGCAGGCCGCGCGCTTCGCCGAGGACCGCCTGGCACCGCTGAACACCCCCGGTGATCGTCAGGGATGCCGGCTGGAGAACGGCCGGGTGCTCACCCCGGACGGCTTCGCCGACGCCTACCGTGCCTTCGTCGAGGGTGGCTGGCCATCGCTCGCCTGCGACCCGGAATGGGGCGGGCAGGGCCTGCCGCAGCTGCTCAACGTCGGCCTGCTGGAGATGCTCTACGCCACCAACCATGCCTGGGCGATGTACCCGGGCATCGCCCACGGCGCCTACGAAGTGCTGCGGCGCTTCGCCAGCGCGGAACTCCAGGCTGCCTGGCTGCCGGCCCTGGTGAGCGGCCGTTGCGTGCCCACCATGTGCCTCACCGAGCCCCAGGCCGGCAGTGACGTGGGACTGCTGCGTTGCCGTGCCGAACCGGCGGAGGCGGGCAGCTACCGCCTGCATGGCAGCAAGCTGTTCATTTCCGGGGGCGATCACGACCTGGGCGACGCCATCCTCCACCTGGTGCTGGCGCGCCTGCCCGATGCGCCCGCCGGCACCCGCGGCATCTCGCTGTTCCTGGTGCCCCGGGAGCTGGACGGGCAGGCCAATGGCGTGTGCTGCGATGGCCTCGAACACAAGCTCGGCATCCGTGGCAGCGCCACCTGCAGCCTGCGTTTCGACGGTGCCCGGGGGTGGTTGCTGGGCGAGCCGAACCAGGGGCTGGCGGCGATGTTCGTGATGATGAATGGCGCGCGGCTGCACGTGGGCTTGCAGGGGCTCGGGCATGCCGAGTTCGCCCGCCAGCAGGCCGGCGCCTATGCCGTCGAGCGCCGACAGATGCGCGCGGTGCCGCGCCCGCCCGGAGCCAGCGGCGAGGCCGATCCCATTGCCGCACACCCGGCCATGCAGCGCACCCTCCGGACCCTGGAGGCGCACAGCCAGGGCATGCGCATGCTGGGCTACTGGGCGGCACACCTGCTGGACATCGCCGAGCAGGCGCCGGAGGCCTCCCGCCGGGCAGAGGCCCACGCCCTGGCATCCCTGCTGACGCCGGTGGTCAAGGCCTGGTTCACCGAGCAGGGCTTCCAGCTCGCCAGCCAGGCGCTGCAAGTGTTCGGCGGCTACGGCTACTGCACCGAATACCCCATCGAGCAGACCCTGCGGGACAGCCGCATCGCGCTGATCTACGAGGGCACCAACGAGATCCAGGCCAACGACCTGCTGCTGCGCAAGCTGCTGCCGGACGATGCGCCAGGCCTGGCCGCGCTGGTGGCCTGCATCCGCGCAGAGTGCCAGCGGGCCGAAGGCACCGCCCTGCACGATGAAGGGATGGCGGTGGCGCAACTGATGGCCGATTGGCAGGCTGCGCTGGCCACATTGCGCGAGGCCCAGGCGAGTGAGCCGCAACGCCCCTACGAGGCCGCCACCGACCTGCTGCAGGTGACCGCCTTGCTGCTGCTGGGCCATGCCTGGCTGCGTGCCGCACGGGTCAGCCGCGAGCGCAACCTCGGGACAGCGCGGGAAGCCACCGCGCGCTTCTTCTTCCGCCGCCTGTTCCCCGAGGCGCAGTACCGGTTGCACCTGGCCCTGGGCTGACCGGGGCTGGCGGTCCGGAGCGCTCATCACCGGTTTTCTACCGGTCGTCGTGATGGCTGCCACCACGGTGCTACCTCCCGGGTGAGCGCTTCCTACACTTTTCCCGCTGAAATGCAGGACTTGCCCAGCGTCTTCCGCACCTCCTGAAAAAGCGTCAGAAAGCCGTGCGGCGCAGCCCTGCAAGCGGGGCTCGATCGATCAGCACGGCAGCCGTGCCACACCCCGAGAGCGACACCTTGCCCCGGAGGAACACCCGCATGAACCCGATCCGCACGCTGCTCCCCGTTGTCCTCGCCGTGGGTGTTGCCCTCGGTGGCTGCACCAGCAAGACCGTGAGCCAGGACCAGTATTCCGGCTTCCTCTCCAGCTACGAAGGCCTTGAGCCGACCCGCTCCGCCTCCGGTGTGCCGGTGATGCGCTGGGTGGACCCCGGCTTCGACCTGTCCCGCTACGACAGCCTGGTGCTGCAACCGCTGGGCTTCTACCCGCAACCCAAGCCCGATGCCCGCATCGACCAGGCCACCCTGGATGCCGTGCTGGCCCGTGCCAACCAGCAGATGGCCGCCGTCCTGGGTCAGCGCCTGCGCCTGGTCCGCCCCGAGCAGGCCGGCCCGCGCACCCTGGTGTTCCGTGGTGCCATTACCGGCGTCGCCGCCGAGAACCAGGGGCTGCGCCCCTACGAGGTGCTGCCGATCGCCCTGGTACTGGGCGGCGCCATGGCCGCTACCGGCGAGCGCGACCAGAACACCGAGCTGTACCTGGAAGGCGAGCTGGTGGAGAACACCACCGGCAAGTCGGTGCTGCGGGTGGTGCGCAAGGGCTTCGGCAAGACCCTGAGCAACGACCGGCAGAAGGTCACCGCCGCCGACCTGGCCCCGGTGGTCGACCAGCTCACCCGCGACGCCCTGCAGTTCCAGACGGCCAAGGCCGCGCCGTAAGCCGTATGCCTGACGATTGGAACCGGAGGCATCCCCTGCGTGACCACAGGTCCGAGGGCAGGTGCAACCCGGCGTGATGGCCGGGTGCTACCCACAGAAACGGTGGATGACTCTGTGGATAAGCGGTTGACCGACGACCTCGGCGCCCGGCAGGCGGGGCCTGTGCCGGGCTGGTGGTTTTCTGAACGGTGGGTGTGCACAAGGTTGCGGGGCGGGGAGCCCGTGCGCGCCGGGTTGCACCGGCGCGCACGGTGTTTCAGCGCCTGCGCCGCCGTGGGCGCAGGCGGCGCCAGCCGATCACCACGCCGCTGAGGCAGATCGCCAGGCCACCGAGGCTGAAGCCGATCACCAGCGCCTCGCGCAGCAGGGGCCGCTCCAGCAGCGGGGGCCAGTCCCAGCTGTGCAGCAGGTTGAACAGCCAGCGGCCGGCCCGGCGGTTGCCGTCCAGCACGTCGAGCACCGCGCCGGTGTGCGGGTCCAGGTGGACCCAGCTGTGGCCGTCGTCCTCGAACCGGAGCCGCAGCATCGGCAGGCGGCGGGGCTGGCCGCCGTACATGCTGGCGTCGCCCCGTGCGTAGTAGTACGCGTCGTAGTGCTGCAGCCATTCGGCGTTGGCCACCGGGATCGGCGCAGCCGCTTCCAGGGTCGCCTGGGGCAGCCGTTCCAGCGCCGGGCCGGTGCCGTCCAGCGGCAGCACGCGGCTGTTGCCCTGGGCATCCAGCGCGCTGAGGTAGGCATGCCCGCCGAGCATCCGCCATTCCAGCTCCACCGGTGCGAGGCCCGATTGCTCCAGGCGCTGCAGGGCGCTCGCCAGGTCGCCTTGCAGTGCCGCCGCGCTGAGCGGGGCGCCCTGGAAGTCTGCCGGCGTCAAGGCCGAACGGCCTTCGGTGAGGTGCCAGGGGCGCATGGACATCAGCCCGCTGAAGATCCACAGCACCAGCAGGGTGCCGAACAGCAGCCCGCTGATGTGGTGCCAGCGGCCGAACCCGGAGGGGTAGGGCGAGCGCGAGCCGCTGCGGTAGGGCTTGGAGAAGCGCCAGCGCAGCAACCCGACCACCATGCCCAGCAGGGCCATCAGCGTGGCGGCGAGGGCGAGGTAGATGACGATGTTCGACCAGGCGCCATCCAGCCATCCACCGCGCAGCGGGTACAACCAGTGCAGCCAGGCCCCGAGCAGGTTCCAGGCGCGCTCGTGGGCGCTGGCGTCGCGCACCACTTCACCGGTGTGCGAAGACAGGTAGAGCTGGGTGCCGGCGGCATCGCGCAGTTGCACGCGGTGCAGGGGCCGGTCCGCGTCGAGGGCGCGGCTGTGGCTCCAGAGGTCTTCCTCGACCAGGCCGAGGTCGTCCGCCTCGGCGCCGCCGAAGTGCCGGGCGATGCCCAGCGCTTCGGCGGAGCCGACCCCGTCCAGCACCTGGCCGCTGCGGGCGTCCACCGCGCGGTTGCCGCTGGCGTAGCCGAGCAGGTAGCGCGGCTGGCCCGCCACCTGGGCCAGGCGCAGGCTGCGCGGCGGCTCGCCGCCGGCCGCCTGCAGGGCCTGGGCCGGCGACACGCAGCCGGTACAGGCCAGCGGCGCCTGGTGCTGCAGGCGCTCGGCCTGGGTCAGCTTGGGGTAGCCGACGTAGAGCATGACGATGCCGGAGACGAACCACAGCGCCATGAACAGGCACAGCGCGATGCCCAGCCAGCGGTGCCAGAGGTAGAGGTGGCGTTTCATCACGGCCGCCTCAGAAACGCAGGTCCAGCGCTACTTCGAGGCTGCGCGGCTCACCCAGATAGTACTGCGCGTTGCTCTGGTGGATGAAGCGCGCGTAGACCTCGTCGGTCAGGTTGCGCAGCCGCGCGCTGACCTTGGTGTTGGCGTCCAGCTGGTGCTCCACGAAGGCGCCGTAGAGGGTGTAGGAGGGCACCCACTGGGTGTTGGCGTTGTTGGCGTACACCGCCGACACGTAGCGCGCGTCCACGCCGGTGCGCCAGCCCTGCACCGGCTCCCAGGTGAGCCAGAGGTTGGCCAGGCGGTCGGGGATGTTCACCGGGGTCTTGCCCTTGCGCGAGACGTTGACGCCGCCGACGGTCTCGTTGAAGTCGTCGAAGCGGGCGTCCACCCAGGCGACGTTGCCTTCCAGGGTCCACTGCGGGGTGAAGCGGTAGGAGGCCGCCAGTTCCACTCCGTCGGAGGTCTGCTGGCCGGCCTGGACGGTGCCGTTGGGGTTGTTGACGTCGCTGATGGGGAAGTCCTTGCGGACGATCCGGTAGGCGGCGACGGTGGCGCTGCCACGGCCTTCGTCGAAGTCCAGCTTGCTGCCCACTTCCAGCTGCTTGCCGGTGCTCAGGTCGTAGTCGCGCACCTGGGTGAAGGAGGCGCCGGTGAGGGTGCCGCCCGGCGGCTCGGCCGAGGTGCTGTATTGCACATAGAGGTTGGCGTCGGAGGTGAACTGCCAGACCAGCCCGGCACGCCCGGTGATGGCGTCCCAGCGGCGCTCGAAGGAGGACGGCGCGTTGGCGCTGACGGCGCCGTGGTTGGTGGCGTCCAGCTCGATGTGGTCGTAGCGCAGGGCGGTGATCAGCGAGAGGCTGTCGGTCAGCTGCTGGCGGTTTTCGGCGAAGCCGGAGGTGGTGCGTACCTCGTTGCTGCGGGCCTTGACCAGCCCGCTGGCCATGCCGGGGATGTCGTCGAAGCTGCCGGGGTCGGGGTTACCCGGGGTGACGATGTCGACGGTGCCGCTGCTGGAGCGCGGGTAGACGCTCTGCTGGTTGACGCTGTAGTCGAGGCCGAAGGCCCAGTCGCTGACGCGGCCGAACAGCTCGCCCTTGTGCAGCAGCTCCAGGCGGTTGCCGTTGAGCTCCTGGTCGTGGCGCTGCAGGTAGGCGCTGCTGCGGGCGATGTTGCCGGCGGCGTTGTACTTGTAGACCTCGAGGTTGCGGTAATCGCGCTGGCCTTCGTAGTGGTAGAAGGTGTTGCGCAGGCTGGTGGCGTCATCCACCTGGTAGTCGGTGATGGAGCGCAGCCAGCGGGTGCGTTGCTCGTAGCGGCCGTCGTCGACGTTGTAGTTGCTGAAGCGGTCGTGGCGGTCGATCTTCAGCTCGCCGGTGCGGTTGGCGTTGAGCGTCGGTGCGCCCCAGTAGGGGCTGTCTTCCTTCTCTTCCAGGTACTCCACGGCCAGGGTGTGGGAGAGGCGGTCGGTGAGGTCGCTGAGCAGGGAGAAGGCGACGTTGCTGGCGCCGCGCTCCTGGCGGTCGATGTAGCCGTTGCTGTCGTTGCGGCTGAAGTCCAGGCGCGCGTAATGACGCGGGCCGGGGCCGTCGTTGAGGGCGCGGTTGATGCCGATGGAGGTTTCCCGGTCATCGAAGCGGGCATAGCGGATGCGCGCTTCGCCGCTGTCCTCGCGGCTGGCAAGGCGGGTGATGTAGTTGAGGCTGCCGCCCACCGAGCCGCTGCCGTGGAGGAAGGAGGAGGGGCCGCCGACCAGCTCGACGCGGTCGTAGATCCAGGCGTCCACCGGGCGGTTGGCGGCGCTGTACTGCAGGCTGATGCCGTTGAACAGCTGGTTGACCTGGGCGCCGTTGAAGCCTCGGTAGGCGACGTAGCCACCCCAGCCGGGCGGGGCGGAGGCGTTGACGCCGGGCAGGGCGTTGGCCACGTCGAGGAAGTTGCGCGCGCCGATGCGGTCGATCTTCTCGCGGTCGGCCACGGCCACCGAGGCGGGGTTCTCCCGCAGGCTCAGGCCCAGGCGCGAGGTGCCGGGGGACTGGCTGTCCAGGTCCAGGCCGGGTTGCTTCTCACGGTCGGCGTTGACGGTGCTGGTGGGCAGTTCGAGGGCGTCGTGCTTGTTTTCAGTGGCGTAGGCGAGGTTGCAGGCGCAGATCGCCAGCGCCAGGCAGGTGTACTTCGGAGTCATGGAGGCTCTTTCCTTGCAAGCGTGCAGCAGCGAGCCGGCGCGTCAGGCGCCGGGGCGGTTCAGGCGGGCAGGAAAAGGGCGGGGGAGGCG